>JBBIVS010000029.1:4771-14075 GCA_037439605.1 Draconibacterium sp.
GTGAAAATAGGCATCGAAAACTGTCCGATGTTATTCACCCGCGATGAATGGCCGGGAGGAAAAAACCTGGCAACCACCCCGGCCATCTGGCGCAAAATGTTCGAAATTATTCCCAGCGGGAATTTCGGTTTAAACTATGACCCATCGCACCTGGTTTGGCAACAAATGGATGAGGTAATACCGATTTACGAGTTCAGTGATAAACTTTTCCACATTCATTTAAAAGATGTGAAAGTATTACGCAACAAACTGGATGAGGTTGGAATAATGGCCTACCCGCTTGAATATCATTCACCAAAAATTCCAGGACTTGGCGATGTTGACTGGCGCGGTTTCTTCTCTGCGCTCACATCGGTAAAATACCGCGGCCCGGTATGTATCGAAGTGGAGGACAAAGCCTTTGAAGGATCGGAAGAAGATGTAAAAGCAGCGATTCTGACAAGCAGGAATTTCATTAAACAGTTTATTGCCTGATTATCTTACTGTTAACTGATTCAATCCTTTTCGTTTAACTCAGTTTCGGTGTGTTTGTCCGAAAAAAAACCTAAAATATGAAAACAGTAAAAATTTTTATTTCGTTTTTAATTCTTTTGGCAATGGCTTCATGCAAGCAAAACGACCGGAAGATTTATATAAAACTGGTCAACCCGAATTCGACTAAAAATGCGCAAAACCTGTATAATTTTATCCAGGACATCAGCGGAAAATACACCCTGTCGGGAATGCACAACTTCTGCGGGAAAGGCTCCGGTTATTCCGACCAACTGGAGCAATTGACCGGGAAAAAGGCGATAGTGTGGGGTTCCGATTTTAGTTTTTGCGTTACCGGCGATGATGCTATGCGTTTTCAGCATTGCGGCCCGGCCAACCTTCCTTCCATTTCGCAGGAAAGATACCGTCAGCCAAGGGATACAACCCGACCGAGAGAATTGCCCCTGCTAGAATTCCTTGACATAACCCTTGACGAGGCCAGAGAAAAAACTATCGAAGAAGCCAAGAAAAAATACGCCGAGGGCCTTATCATTACCCTAATGTGGCACGGGTGTTTCCCAACCGAAGGCGACTGCTGCAACGGATTATCTATCTGGGCAATGGAAAACCGGCCAACGCCTGAAGTATGGAACGAATTGGTTACCGAAGGTACAGAATTGAACAACGCATGGAAAGAAGGCGCCGATAAAATTGCAGCTTATCTGAAAGAGTTGCAGGAGGAGGGAATACCAGTCTTATGGAGGCCTTATCACGAAATGAACGGCGTTTGGTTCTGGTGGTGCAACCAAAAAGGCGAACAGGGATTTAAACGGCTCTGGATCATGTTGTACGATTATTTTACTAATACACATAAGTTGAACAACCTCATCTGGGTATGGAATACCAACGCCCCGCGCGATATTCCCGGCGATGAAGCCTGGGATTATGAACTTTTTTACCCCGGCAGTGAATATGTTGATATTCTCGCCGCCGATGTTTACCGGAACGATTACAAACAATCACACTACGACGATTTAGTGGCGTTAGGTGGTGGAAAACCTGTGGCGTTGGGCGAAGTGGGCAATATCCCAACACTCGAAATCATCGAAAAACAACCCAACTGGACCTGGTTTATGCCCTGGGGTTGGATTCTGTTTGTATTCGACAAACCAGAGGTGATCAATGAAGTTATGAATTCAGAAAAAATTCTGACTCTTGATGAAATTGAAAAAACCAATACAGGAAAATATACTGTAAAAACTAAAAAAGAATAACATAATAAAACCAGTCTATTGCTTTTTAAAATCTAAACAATCCTATTATTTATGAAAACAAAACTTTCAATCCAACTCATGATCATGATGTTCCTCGAGTTTTTTATTTGGGGAGTATGGTTTGTGCCATTAGGCAATTACCTTACCACTATTGGATTCCAGGGTGAAGAAGTAGGCGCTGTCTTCAGCACGCTTGCCTGGGGCTCAATCATTGCCGCATTCTTTGTCAGTCTAATTGCCGACCGTTATTTTTCTGCCCAGAAACTAAACGGGATCCTTCACCTGATAGGTGGCGTTTTAATTTTTGTTGCTTCCAACATCACCGAACCCGGATTGTTTTTCTGGATCATGCTGGCATTTATGATTTGCTATATGCCAACCGTTGCTCTGGCCAGCACAATAGCATTGCATCATGTAAGCGATGCAGGCCGACAGTTTCCAAGAATCAGGGTGCTGGGGACAATTGGATGGGTGGTTTCAGGGCTTGCATCAAGTGCACTGAAAATTGAAAACACCAACATCCCGATGATGATGGCAGCAGCGGCCTGTATAATTTTAGGGCTTTTCAGTTTTACACTTCCCGATACGCCCCCGCAAAAACGCGAGGGAAAGGTCAGCCTGGCTTCCATTTTGGGATTCGTTGCGCTGAAAATGATGAAAGAAAAATCGTTCGCCATTCTTATCATATCCACATTGCTCATTTCCATACCGTTTGCAATGTATTTTCAGTACACCAACATGTCGATGAACGAAGCAGGAATAAAGAGTGTTGCCGGTATTATGTCAATCGGCCAAATGTCGGAAGTTCTGTTTATGATACTGATGCCTTTTATCTTTGTAAGGCTTGGCGTAAAGCGCATGTTGCTGATGGGAATGCTGGCATGGGTGGTACGTTACGTTCTTTTTGCTTTCGGGAACAATGCCGAACTGGTTTGGTTTTTCTATCTCGGCATTTTCCTTCATGGCGTTTGTTACGACTTTTTTTATGTTACTGTGCAGATTTATGTCGATAAAAAAGCTCCTTCAACACTACGGGCAAGTTTTCAGGGATTGATCACCTTTCTTACCTATGGTTTGGGCTGGCTTATTGGGACAAATCTTAGCGGATGGGAATTGCAGCGTGCACAAATACTTAACGAAGCGCAACAGGTAACTGGTCACGAGTGGAAAAGCCTGATGCTGGTGCCAGCAGCTATCGCACTTGTGGTAACGGTTTTCTTTCTGTTCTTTTTTAAACCCGACAAAGAAAAAATTAAAATTGACAAACCATTGATTTAGTAATGATTATATCCGCAAATTTCTGACAGGGGTTTGCGGATTTTTTTCCTGAACCTGTATTCATCTGGAGGATAGCCCAAGGTGATAACAAGCCCGACTTTCCGGTTTTTTGGGACTCCAAGTAATTCACGGATTTTATTTTCTTCGAACCAGCCAATCATGCAGGTGCCTAATCCCAAATCGGCAGCCTGCAGGCAAAAATGTGATGCGGCAATGCCAATGTCGTACAACGGATATTCCTGGTTTTTTATACTGCCGCCAATTTGGGCAATCAGTTTTGCTTTTTCAATTACCAGCACAGCAATTACTGGAGCTTCTGCGGCAAATTTATTAAATGCAAGCGCTTTACTGAAAGTAGCTTTTGCCACCTCGTTTTTTAAGACGGGCTCGTCAACAATGATTAACTTCCATGGTTGCGAATTACAGGCCGAAGGTGACAATTGAACTGCAGAAATCAGTTTTTCAATTTTCTCAGGTTCAACAGGTTTATTGCTGTATTTTCTGACACTCTGCCTGATTTTTATTAACTCCTGAAAATCCATCTCTAAAATCATTTCATTTACACGAAAATACCATAAATCTGATTAAACCATTCATTGGTGTTAACGTAAAACTGATCAGTATAAATTTAAATTTAGTTTTATGCCCGACAGTGTTTATAAAATTATTGAACTGGTAGGAAGCAGTCCTGAATCGTGGGAAAAAGCTGCCCAAAATGCCATTGCAGCTGCATCAAAATCACTGCGTAATTTACGAATTGCTGAAGTTACACAGATGGATATGCATCTGACAGACGGTAAAATCGAGATTTACCGTGTTAAACTGAAAGTATCGTTTAAATACGAAGGGTAACCCGGGGAAATCAAAAAGAGGCTGAAAACAGTTGTTTTCAACCTCTTTTTTTTATTGTTGCTGGTTGGTTAATAACCCCACGATTTCATGATTTTGAGGTTTTCCTCCATACATTCCATCGGGGTTTTCCCCTGGTACGATTCCTGTTCAATCACAAAAAGCGTTGTCCCCATTGATCTTGCCATATCGGTGACTTCCCTTGAGCCAACCAGCCCCTGACCCAGAATGGTGCTTTCGTAACCTTCGCCACCTTCGGTTTTTATCATGTCTTTTACATGTATGTTGTCATATCTACCCGGGTATTGACCAAGAACGTCCTTCGCGAGCGCACCCGCAATGTACATGTTCCCCATATCGAGTTGCATCACCACTTTGTCAGCGTCGGTATTTTTCATAATCAGGTCGAAAACCTTTTCGTCGTTAAGTGTTGCGCTGAATTCGAAATCGTGGTTATGGTACCCAAAACGCATCCCCGATTTTTTGCACAATTCGCCACATTTGTTAAACACTTCCATATATCGCTTCAAATCGTCGTAAGTTTCGCGCATGCTTTGGTCAAGCCACGGACTTACAACATATTGCTGGCCCATGTAAGCGGCATCGTCAACTGTTTTTTTCCAGGCATCGGTAAAATCGCCGGTAGTTTCGTCCCAATGGTTTTTACCCAGAACTGTGTGCCCCGAAGGCATTTTCAGGCCAAGGTCGTCGAGTACCTTTTTAAACTCTGCCGCTGTCCATCCATAAAACTTATGGTCAACATAATTGGCATGTTCAACATGGGTGTAGCCCATTTTTGCAAGTTGCGTAAGCGAGCCAAGCGGGTCGGCTTTCATATCGTCGCGTACGCAATACAATTGCACTGCGGTGATAATACCGGGAGCTTGTGTCGCCGCTTTTTTACATGCAGCCTGACCAAGCAGAGTAAACCCGGCAGCCGCAAAAGTGCCGGTTCTGATAAAATTTCTTCTTGTAGTTTTCATTGGTTTAAAAATTTTTAGTATTCAGTTTATATTGATTCAATTCGTCATAAAAATAGAATAAAAACCTAAACTGTTAATTAGCAATGATGATCTTCTTTATTCTTTTTTTTAACTTAGAAGCCACTAAAGCAAAAATGACAATTATGAAAAGGAGAAACTTCATCAGAAACAGTGCCTTAGGCACAATGGCGCTGACCATACCGTACATCAGAAGTTTTGGGAATAACTTTACACCCGGTTACAACCTGCCAAAACGGGTTTTGGGTAAAACCGGTGAGAAGATTTCTGTATTAGGTTTTGGTGCAATTATGCTGAATGACAATCCGCAGGATTTTGCCAACGAACTGGTTGCCAGAGCTTTTGAATTAGGGGTGAATTATTTCGATGTTGCGCCAAATTATGGAAATGCACAAGAAAAACTGGGTCCTGCGCTTAAACCTTACCGCAAAAATTGTTTCCTTGCCTGTAAAACTCATGAAAGAGGTGCCGAAGGAGCACAAAAGAACCTCGAAGATTCGTTTAAAAAACTGGAAACCGATTATTTCGATTTGTACCAGTTACATGCCTTGAGCTCGGTTGACCAGGTAAACCAGGCATTTGGGCCAAATGGTGCGATGGAAACCATTGTAAAGGCAAAAAAAGAAGGAAAAATTAAACATGTCGGTTTCTCGGCACATTCGGTTGAAGCAGCATTACTTGCCATGAAAAACTATGATTTTGATTCGATTTTGTTTCCAATAAACTTTGCTTGCTGGCATGCCGGCGATTTTGGCCCGCAGGTTTATGCCGAAGCCGAAAAACGTGGTATGGGAATTCTGGCATTAAAAGCAATGGCTTTGACACCGCTGGAACAAGGCGAGCCAAAATTTGACAAAAACGTTTGGTACAGGCCTATTCAGGATGAAGAAATAATGAAAATGGCTTTGAAATTCACCTTGTCAAAAAACATTACGGCCGCTGTTCCTCCGGGAAAAAATACGTTGTTTTTAAAAGCGTTGGAATTTATGAATGATTTCGAACCCATTTCGGGTGATGAAACCAATAAATTACTGGCGCTGGCAAAAAACATAAAACCTATTTTCATGCATGCCTGAGAATATCAATTGTTATTGACCTGCAATATAAAATGCATTTCTGCCGACCGTGGAAATGCATTTTTTTTTCGCCTGACAATTTGTGTATTTTTGCCTTCCTTTTAACAATTTTGCGAAAATGAATTTGAACAGTAAAACAGAAATACATACCTTACTTTTTATTTTTCTTTCCGTTTTTATCATAACAAACAATGCCTTAGCCCAGCGCCCCAAAGTGGGCTTGGCGCTTAGCGGCTACTGTGCAAAAGGTATTTCCCATGTTGAAATTTTACAGGCTATCGACAGCGCCGGACTGAAAATTGACTATGTTACAGGTACCTGCATGGGAAGTATAATTGGCGGGTTATATGTCGTGGGTTATTCAGGAAAGGAGATTGAAAAAATATCGGACAACCTGGATTGGGATGTAATTTTAAGCAACAAACCCAATTACAGGGATATCAGTATCGAAAAAAAGTTGAATATGACAAATACTCAGTTGAAGTTGGATTTAAAGGATTGAAACCGCAAATAGCCACCGGGTTAATCGAGTCGGAAGAACTCTGGCTTAAACTTAACGAACTGTTTTTACCTGTTTACAATATAAAGGATTTTTCGAAATTCAATATTCCGTTCAAATGTATTGCCACCGATTTGTCAACCGGGAAAGCAGTTGTACTCGATAAAGGAGAGATTGTAACCGCTTTGCGATCAAGCATGGCAATACCCAGTGTTTTCACTGCAATTGATTACGATTCAACCAAACTTGTTGACGGGGGAATTATCAGGAATTTTCCGGTTACCGATGTTAAAGAAATGGGAGTTGATATCGTTATCGGGGTCAACCTTTTTCTTGGTTTACCCGATGTATCGAAACTGAACAATGTTCTCGATGTTTTTTACCAAATAACGCAGTACCGCAATGCTGAAGACTTGGTAAAAGAAAAAGAGCTTTGTGATCTAATCATTGAACCACCTGTGGAAAAATACAGCGCCGGGAGTTTTGGGGATATCGACAGTATTATGCTCATTGGCAAGGAAATTGGCAAACAATATTATTCTTATTTCAAGCATCTTGCCGACTCGCTGAATAACATAGAAAAAATAGATTACAGCCCAGAAAACCGTTTACCCAAACGTGAATCGATCATCATTGACAACATTACTTTCGAGGGACTTGACAAAACAAGCCAGAACCAACCGCTGGACAAACTGCAGATTACAACAGGTCACTCTTATACCGCCGAAGAAATTAATAAAGGTTTCAGAAAAGCTTACTCGAGCCATTATTACGACAAGGTTTTTTATTTTTTGCACCCAACCAAACCGGGCCATGCCCGTATGCTTTGCATTGTGCAGGAATCGCCGATGACGCAGGTAAAAGCAGGTTTGCCTAATCACTCTTACTCCGGGCCTGCAATAATTGCCAATGCAACTATCCGCAACCTGCTGCCCGACAAATCGAGGTCATTCATAAAACTGTGAATCGGAGAATTTCAGGCAATTCAACTTGAACATAACCAGGCTTTCGGACGAAAAGGAAACAGGTATAAAAATGCGGTATTCATGAGCGAAAAACCGCCGTTAAATGCGTGTGATGGTTATGAAAAACCTTCATTTTACATTATGCTAAACACATAGGCAGACCTCAATTATACCATTAGTTTTGGTACCGACTGGGGTTTGGCTACAGGCACAATGTTCCGGAAAACCAATTTTAGCCCGAGCCTGGCCGACAACCTTAAACTGAAAGGAAATTCGAAAAATTTTTATTCCTACATAAAAACGGAATCAGTTACCACCAACCGAACTTTTTACCCAACAAGCGGTCACGAGTTCAGCACCGAAGCAGGTATTGCCAAGCGCCGCAGGGCTAATTTCGAAATTTATAATTCGATGGGTAAAAGTGCAGATTTTTCCGGTCTTACCAATGGTCAACCTGCGTTTTACCGATTGGCGGTATAATTTCAGAATTACCACTCTTTCAGCAGGAAAACCGTTTTGCTTCTTAACCTGCAAACAGGTATTGACATCAATTTCCAAAATTTTATTTTTGATAATTTTAAAATTGGTGGCCTACAGAATGTAACCGAAAACCAAATGATATTTGCCTGGCTGTACGACTCCCAGATAAACTCATCTTCATTAAGTTCGGCGATGATTGGATTGCAGAATAATTTTGCAGGCAATTTTTTGCTTCTTGGCAGAACCAATGCCGGGATTTATGATTTCGCCACTAATGACAAAATTTTCGATTCAGAAAAAATGCAGTGGATAAATGGGTTCTCTCTTGGGTTGGTTTACAATCTGAGCATTTCACTTATGGAATATAATGTGATGTATTCGCCCGAAATTGGCGCATTTTATAACCATGTTAAAATTGGATTCCTTTTCTGATGTTTTAATTCATGTACAATTAACTCTGGCTTTTCTTTTTTTGATTAAAAAATATCAGACCATAAACCAGTTTTCAATAAACAAATTACCCCTGCAAACCAATTGTTTACAAGGGTAATATCACAGTTTACAAACTTTTAGTATTTGTGCTTCTTTTCTTTCTTTTCAAGCCTTTTTTCTTTTATCGATTTTAAAGGCTCCTTTTTTGTTTCCTTTTTGGTATCCATTGCTTTTGACATAGCTCTAAGTTTTAATGATTAAACAATTCAGATATCTATTTTTAATACAAAACTAAATTCAATTGCATTAAATTGTAACAATTACAGTAAAAAAATGTTGTTTTCATTGGCAACCTTTCTAATATACTGTGCTGCCATGTAATATTCATCTTCAGAATTAAGATGTTCAAGCATTAACGGAATGTTTTGTAATTTATTCAGTTCCTTCAGAAAAACCGGGTAATCGAGATTGCCAAGACCGGCGCGAACTTCGGGTAAATGTGGTGTCAATTCATTATCGAGAAGTAAAATATCTTTGGCATGGCAACTTTTAATATGTTGCCCCAGTTTTTTAAATGCATCCGAAATCATTTCACCGTTTTTGTAGTAAACCTGAGGGCTGATTACCAAATTGACCGGATCGAAATGAACGCCAAACTGTTTTCTGTCGATTGCTTTAATCAGCTTTTCATAAGAATCAACAGAATCGGGATAAGCCCACGGCATCGTTTCCAGTGCGTAACATGAATTTTTTGGTTTAACAGCATCAATAATTTTTCGTGTGGTTTCCACAATCAAATCAAATGTTTCGGGGGTGAGATTGTCTTTATGGGGACCTGCCCATTTTTCCGGATTGCGCGAACCGCTGATATTGACACAACACCTGGCGCCAATTTCATCGGCAAGTTGCAGCGATTTGATGCATTTCTCAATTGCAGCTTTACTTTTCACGTCATCTGGGTCGATTGGATTGCTCCATG
>JBBIVS010000030.1:0-6340 GCA_037439605.1 Draconibacterium sp.
GTTTCGAGAAAAAACTGAAATCCTGTGGTAAATATCCCAGCATAGAACGTATTTCGCGCCGGTTTTTGGCCAAATCCAAATCATTCACGGTCACCTTACCACTGGTAGGTTTCATCAATGTTACAAGTATCCTCATCAGTGTTGATTTTCCTGCCCCGTTTGGGCCAAGCAAACCAAACATTCCGTTCGGAATTTCAAGGTCCAGGTTCTTTAAAGCATAGCTCCCCCCCTTGTAAATTTTATTAAGATTTTCGATTTTTATCTGCACAATTGAATTTGTTGTAATAATTTAATGGTGACTTTGACTTTAAACGAATTAAATAGTTTAAACCAAACTCAGAATTATATTCATAAAATATACCTTATCAAAAAATTTATTAAAAATGGTTTATTGGTTAAGGAGAAAATAAAAAAAGGCCTCATCGCTGAAGCCTCTTTGATTTGAATTTCAATCTTTTACTTGCTTACAATATAGTGATGTTCTTTGAAATATTCGGTAAGCACAATTTCATACTTTCCATTTTGTGCATTTGAAAAATCGAAACATTTCTGAATATCCATGTTTTTACCAAGAGTAAATCCATCATAATGTTCGCCGTCTTTATAAATATTCATGTAAACATTTTTTTGGGCAAGGTTTAAAAATGAAACATTTAACCGGTCGTTTTTGAAATTGAAAAATGGCTCAGTTAACTGCACTGGCGGCCCAACGGTAACGTTATTACGTTTAATGTTAACTTCCCTGTTGATGCTCTTTTCGCCATAATTAACACAGATATTGAAAGTTCCGTCACCCAGTTCGGCAAGGTTGCATAACTTGTTAAGTTTTGCTTCAGGTATGTCCGTTTTCCAACAGTATAAAATCGCGCCATCTTTGTCGGAAATCATTAATTCAACAGGCGAAGCAGTGGGAGCTTCAAACGAGATCAATACCTTGCCTGCATCTTTGGCAGTAACATACATTTTAGGCGAATCGGTTGCAAAACTTATTGCTGCAATAAATAATGCAAGGGCTGTTAAACCCAGTTTAATTGTTTTCATAGCTGTTTCCTTTTTAAAATTGTTCAATTGTATGACATAAATTTAAAGAACGCGTTACAGCGAATCAACTAAATTCCGTTCAACGCCGGATTTTCGATAACGAACGTTTAAAATTTATCTGTGAACGTGTTTGGCAGAATAGTTTTAATGGCGCGAATTTATCAGGTTTTATTCCACTTCTTCAAAATCAACGTAATCTCCCTTCATCTGGCTGTTACTTTTACCTGCATTTTTATTGTATTCAATGGTTACTTCGCCAGGTGGACGGGCTGAACGCTGATTTTGCCGTTGCTGATCGTGCATTTTCTGCTGCATGTTTTTTATACCTTTGTCAACCAGCATGGGTAATATGTAACGGGTTACAAGCCGAATACCGTAATAAATAAGTACGATTATAAAAAGGGTTCGCAGAAAATTAGTTATCATCAGAACAATCAGTAAATTCATTTTTTAATTTTAAACTAAACCGCAAATTTATATTATTTGAAACAGGGAAATACCTTGTTTGGGATTTTTTAACCAAAGGCACAAAAAAAGGCGGAAATTTCCGCCTTTAAAAAAACCTTTTCAGGAATATTATTTTTGCGTTACATCGCCCCCGCTCGATTCGTTTATATCTTTCACCTGCGGATTTCCATAGTAGCGAATATCGGCGCCGCTGCTTGCATTGGCATAAAGTTCACCGGTAACATTTACGGTTGCATCCGAGCCGCTGCTCACCTTTATTTTACAAATCTTACTTTCAAGGTCTTTTGCAACAATATCGCTCCCACTGCTGGCCTCGGCATCCAGTGTTTTTACTTTTCCGCTTAGTTTGGCGTCAGAACCGCTGCTGGTATCGACCCAAACATTTTTGTAAAAAATATCAATTGCCACATCACTTCCGCTGCTGGCCTTAACCTTCAGGTCTTCGCCCTTTAAAGTGTTTTCCGATTTTACATCCGACCCTGAAGATGCATCAATTGAAACCAGCTCTTTAACTGTTACATAAGCTTTACTGGTTTGATTGCCAATATTCCAGTTAAACCAGTTGTTCGACTGTTTCATGTAAATCCGAAGTGTACCATCTTTTAGCTCGGTAATTAAATCGTCAATAATATCGTCTTTGGCAACAATTTTTACCTCTTCGGTTGTTCCCATTGTAATGTACAAATCGATGCCGGTTGATACTTTAATACTGTTAAAACTGCCAGTCTGCCTGATTTCTGTTTTGTCGGAGTTACCATTGGCAGCCATCAAATTAAGGCTGATTATAGCAATTAATGTAAAAGTTAAAAGCGTTTTCATCGTTCTCATTGTTTTCATTGACATCATGGTTAAAAATTTTATGTTTTATTTGTTACGAATGACGCCTGATTTAATTGAAAGTTACAGTTGCTGTTAATTTTTTATCAGATTACCGCCCGATGATTTTTCGATATTTGTTGTTTCAGGATTTCCGGAATAAAAAACATTGGCGCCGCTGCTCACTTTAGCGCTCAATTCTTTCTGAACATTAATCCAAATATTGGCACCGCTGCTTGCCTTTAAATCGCAGTTTGAAGTGCGCAAATCTCCTGCTTTCAAATTTGATCCGGAATTTGCCTTTGCATTAAAAGATTCTGACGTTCCGTTCAGAAAAATATTCGATCCCGCTACTGCCGAAACAGTTAATTCTTCAGTATTCAACAGTAATTTGACATTACTTCCGGCAGTACTTTTTATTTCCAGTTTCTTCAAATTCAGGGTATCTTCTGCAAAAATATTACTCCCCGCTGTGGCTTTTATCAAATCAATGTCGGGAATTGTTACCAATACTTTGTTTGCTGCTGCCTTACGGATGCCCCTGTTGCACGATACCTTCAAAGTTCCGTCTGAAACTTTGGTTTCAATAACGTCGAGCAGGTTTTCATCGGCACTGACCACAATTTTCTGATTTGTCCCCTGAATTATGTAAACATTCATTCCACGGGTTACGCTAATTTTATCGAAATCGCCCAAATCACGGGCCTCATCCACTACTTTTCCGTTTCCTTCAACCGAACCGGTAAAAATACATGAACCCGATATGATTGAAACAAAAATGGCGGTTAACAGAATTGCTGCTTTTTTCATCGCTTAAAATTTAATTTGTTTGAACAGTTAAAGTTATGATTTTGAAGCATCAATTTCCCATTTTTTTCGTTGAATGATAGTTTTTAACCGGTGAAAATAACAAATCGGGTATTTGGCTGTTAATAAATATTAACGTAACATATTGGAAATAGCCGGTACTTATAATCGGCAAGAATTTATACTTTTGGCGATTATTTTAAAAGGAGGAATCGTGAATTTCTGTTTCAGATAAAAAAACAAATATGAAGAGAATGAAGAGATTTTGGATTGGGTTGGTAATTGTAACGATTGTTGGGGTTGGGTTTTACAGTTTTACCCGCGATGAAAGAAATTTTGAAGTGGCAAAAAGCCTCGATATTTATCATACACTGTTTCGGGAGTTGAATATGTTTTATGTTGACGAGGTAAATCCAAATAAACTTGTAAAAACAAGTATCGACGAAATGCTCGAGTCGCTCGATCCTTACACAACTTTTATTTCGGAAGATGAAATGGAAGATTTCAGGTTTATGACCACCGGTGAGTATGCAGGGATTGGGGCATTAATCAGCAAACAAAACGGGAAGATTATTATTGCTGAACCTTACGAAGGATTTCCGGCACAGAAATTTGGGTTAAAGGCCGGCGATGTTTTAATTGAAGTGGAAGGCAAAACAGTGAAAGACATGAACACCGAAGACGTTAGCAATTTATTGAAAGGGCCGGCCAATAAACCGGTAAAAATAAAATATGAGCGCTACGGCGAAAAGAAACCCATTGTTGTGGATGTTGTGCGTGAGAAAATTCATATTGAAGCTGTGCCATTTTACGGAATGATTGATAAGAATACAGCTTATATCCGTTTATCGAATTTTACAGCTAACTGCAGCAACGAAGTCAAGAAAGCATTTTTGGAACTGAAAAAAAACGATCCTCATTCGCTGGTGCTCGATTTGCGCGGAAATCCGGGTGGATTGCTGATGGAGGCTGTTGAAATTGTAAACTTTTTTGTGCCGAAAGGTTCTGAGATTGTAAGTACACGCGGCAAAGTAACACAATGGGACAAAGTTTACAAAGCAACTTCGAACCCGATTGACACCATTATAAAAATTGCTGTTCTCACCAACAGTGGTTCAGCATCGGCTTCCGAAATTGTGGCCGGCGCAATACAGGATCTCGACCGCGGAATTGTTGTTGGCACACGCACTTTTGGGAAAGGACTGGTGCAAACAACCCGCGATTTGAGTTACAACACAAAATTAAAAGTAACCACTGCCAAATACTACATCCCAAGCGGCCGCTGCATTCAGGCACTCGACTATACCCACCGCAATGAAGACGGAAGTGTTGGAAATATTCCCGATTCGCTTATATCGGAGTTTACAACGAAAAAAGGCCGGAAAGTTTACGATGGCGGTGGCGTGTCCCCTGATGTTAAATATGAGGCTGAATCTTTGAGCAGTTTAAGCATAGCTTTGATAACCAAGTATTTAATATTCGATTTTGCAACTAAATTCTCGGCTGAAAATGCCACTATTGCCCAGCCTGAAGAATATATTGTTTCTGATGAAACCTATAACCAATTTATTTCTTTTGTAAAAGAAAATAATTTCAGTTATGAATCAGACACAGAAAAAGAACTTGATGATTTAATAGAACATGCTAAAAAAGAAAAGTATTACAGTGTTGCCCAGGATGAGTTTGAAGCCCTGAAAGCAAAATTAGCGCCTGATTTTGTTAAAGACTCCAAGGTTTTCATGGATGAAATCAAAGAACTTCTTCAGGATGAAATTGTATCAAGATATTACTATCAGAAAGGGGCAATTCGTGCAGCTATCAGTAATGACAAAGGAATAAAAAAAGCAATTGAAGAATTAAATTCTGAAACCGCTTATGCAGGATATTTTAAACAAGGATTGGTAATTTCGTCGAATTAAACCAGTTTTAAAGACATACTTTGTGAAAGGAGGTTTAGTAAGCCTCCTTTTTTATTCCCCTGAAGCAACATTCATTTTATTTTCGTAGTCCAACTTTTTTCGGTTCATCCAGTTGAACCAGAATAAAATTGCAATCAGGAAAAGTGGACCTGAAATAATTAAATAGGTGGTCAACGGAAATCTTCCCCAAAACATAATAATATACAAAATACTAACAATGATGTAGGCTAATGTTCCCACCCATTCATGTTTCCAGGCCACAACCAAAATCAGAATCAAAACAAAATTGGGGATAAGATGAATAAAAAAACCTCCTATTTTTTTAATCATACTCTGATCTCCCTCAAAGGAATCGAGGGCAAAAAGTCCAAGGAAGAGAATAAAAATTATGGTCAGAATTCGAGGTGTCCAGTACAAAAGTTTATTCATTTTGATAAAATATTAGTTCGAATGTGATTACGGTTTTTGTGTTGTAAAGTTCACAATTTAAAGCTGTAATTATTTCCAAATTTGTATCTTCCCCAAAAAGTTGAAAAATGAAGATTTACTTTGCCGGCTCAATTCGCGGAGGGCGCGAAGATGCAGCGCTTTACCTCCAAATCATTGAATATCTGAAATCATTTGGGGAAGTGTTAACCGAACACATTGGCGATCCGGAACTAACAGATTTGGGAGACGATGGCCCAACCGACAGTTTTATTCACAACCGCGACATTGAGTGGTTGCAATCATCTGATGTTTTGGTTGCTGAAGTGACCACGGTTTCGATGGGTGTGGGATACGAAATTGGCCGCGCCATTGAATCGGGCAAAAAAGTTTTGTGTCTGTTCCGTCCGGATTCCGGCAAAAACCTTTCGGCAATGATTGCGGGTTGCCCCAATTTGGAATTGTTGAATTACAGCAACTTGGACGATGTTCAAAAGAATATATCTGAATTTTTACAGAATTTAAAAATCAAATGAAATAACAACCTTTGTTTTTACGAGCTTAAAAAAATACGGTTTTCAATGTTTTTTCAGGAAGAGATAAAAAGTTGAATTAAATCTTATTCAGAAAACTATATAAATCTTCGGCAGCCTGCAGGTTGAGTTTCTTACGGAGCCGCGACCGGCTGATGTAAGCGCTGGATGGCTGAATATTCAGAATTTCGGCAATTTCTTTGGAGTTGAGTCCGATTTTCAGGTAGGCACACATTCTCAAATCGTTGCCCGATAATTCAGGAAATTGTTCCTTGAGTTTTTTGAAAAAATCCTGATCGGCCTGTCGGGCCTGATATTCATCGTGATGCG
>JBBIVS010000030.1:6350-7591 GCA_037439605.1 Draconibacterium sp.
TCATCCATCTGAATTTCAAATGTTTTATCTTCCACAATCAAATAGGAATCAAGAATCCGGTGCATTTCAGCAAGTTTCATTTTTGAGATGGAGGGGTTTTTCTGTGCTTTCTCACACGTTTCCCTGAGCAAAAGAATAAGCCTGTTTTTTTCTTCGTTATCCCTGGCTTTGCTGGCAAGTTCAATTGTTTTACTTTTCAATTGATGCTTCAATTGGTCGTATTCCAAAAGCATCCGTTCCTTTTCAATTTGCTGAATTTTCTGACGGTGTTTTTCAGCCTGTTCGCGCAGGGCATTTTGCTTTTTAAGTAACATTTCGTGCTTTTGTTTCTTCAAAGCTTTTTTTTGTATAAAACGCAAAAGTGAAATGGTTGCCAAAAGCAACAAAAAATAAATAAAATACGCAAACCAGGTACGGTACAAGGGTGGTTTGATAGTTAAAAAAACAGACTGTTTTTCAGTGATTTCTCCTTCGATTAAAGCACGAACCTGAATTTCGTGTTCTCCGTTGTTCAATCCTGTAAACTCAAATGTATTTTCCGGCGTAAATGAACTCCATTCCAATTCATCATTCCTTTTGTACTGATACATAACATTCTTCTGGTTCGGGACAATAAATTCAACCCGAAAATTGTTAAACTTATATGTAACCTCTGCCCCCGGAAATATTATTTTATTTTCCTGGTTTTTGAAAGCTTCAATTTTCCGAAGGGTCAACGTGTGGTTTGTTGATTCAGCAACCTCTTTATTTCTGAGGTATATGAGCGCAAACCCATTGTAAACAGGGTAAAATTCATAGTCACCATTCAATACAACCGATTTGTAAATACCAGGCAAAAGACCTTCCAATCCGGAAGGGACCTTTGATTGAGGAACTTTCGTAAATTCCTTTTCGGCGGCATTAAAAGCGTATTGAAATTTATCGGTAATGACCTGAATTCCACTGTCAGTTTTCAACATAAAAGCATCCTTACCTTCAAAATCTTTTTCCGGAAAAATGAGTCGTTCTTCCGGATTTAATTCATCGTTTAATACTGCCCTGATTAGCCCAAAATTGGGAATATTCACCCAAAGGATGTTTTCTTTTTCAATAAGCAGTTGATTGCACGAACCCAAAATGAGATCCATTTTCTTCAGAAAACTCCAATTGTTTCCTTGTTTCTGAAAAATTGAAATCCCGTTGTAATTACCGGTTAGCAAAAAATCCTTGTAGTTGAGAATTGACCACACCCCTTCCTTATC
>JBBIVS010000030.1:7603-13989 GCA_037439605.1 Draconibacterium sp.
CTGCTGTTTTCAACAATGAACAAACCCTTGTCGTGACCCATTAAAACCGTATTGTCGATGTTCTCCAATGTCCACACCTGGCCTTCGGTTTCGGGTATGATTTGAACCTTAAAAAATTCCAGATTATTGTTTAAATCTTCCCAATCACAGTGGTAGAGTCCCTGATTTGTTCCCAGATAAAACCAATCGTTACTCAACAAAGCCGTGTACCCGGTGCCAAAATCTCCCCGGTAATCAAAAAAGTAAGTTGAATTATTTTTCAGGTCGAGCGAGGAAACACCGTAATCCATTCCAAGCCATAATTTTCCGTCCACACTGTAATGCAGAGATAACACAGTGTTGCTGGGCAAGCCTTTGTACTTGTTTATGTGGTGAACTATTTTACCTTCTGTATCAGCTATGTACAAGCCTTTGAGAACCGTACCAAAAGCAACATGGTTTTCTCCTATTTGCCCGAAACTAAAAACATTGGCAGTTTTAAGGATTTCCGACAATTCATTTTCAATACTGCTTAAATTGCCCGAAACATATTTATACAGCCCGCGGTTTCGGGTAATCATAATCAGTCCGTTTGCATTTTCATAAATGCCTGTAATTTGGAGAGTAATGTTTTCGGGATATTGAAATACCTGCTGCAGAGAAGAATTCATGAAAATGTTTAATCCCTGTTTTTCATCGGCAAGATACAATTTGCCGTTTACCAAAAAACTGCCTGTAAACCTCGATGGAGCTGCTGTTACAATAAGTTTCCCGTTTTTGTACAGGTAAATATTCCGGGATGAAATAAAAATGATATCGTCATTAAGCTGAACAACGTCCCAGAATTCTTCACTAATTTCCTGCACAACTTCCTGAAACGGATACAAGGAAGTATAATCGAAATCCTGGAATTTGTTTTTTTTCCAAACGCCAAAATCAAGGTCAGAACCGGTATACATCAGTGAATCATTTACAACCAGCACCGACCGAGTAAAACCATTGCTGCCTTTGAAACTTTTCCAGGTCTTTCCATCGTATTCAAGTAACCCTTTATCGGCAGCCATGTAAACCATACCATCAGGTGCGGTTTTTATGTCCCAGATTTTTCCTTTATTCTGATATTGAACTGGTGTGAAATTCTCCAGCAGTGGCACGCCTTTTTCAGGGATTACTTGTGAAAAAGCTTCAAACGTGCCTAACAAAAACAGAAGAAGATATGCGGCTGTTTTTTTCAATAAATTGACTTAAAGATGTTTAAAACACCTTGCAATATAAGAAAAAATAGCATCAGTAAACCCCTCTGCAATTCTCTTTCAAAAAAACGCTTAATCTGGTAACTTCATGGGCTCCTGCCGGAATTTCATCCAATTCCAGACCGGGATATGATAGCTTGTCTTTCCACTGCTGAATGGTAGCGCTGAAAAACCGGGAGGCACTTTCATCAGCCTCATAAACAATTATTTCATATTTTTCTCCTTTGTCACCCCCAAACCGGGTGATCACCTGCCACTCGCCATTTCTTTTGTACGAAGTATTTGTATGGTCGGATTGAGGATAATATCTGTTGTCAGTTGGTTTTAACAGAACCCAAATGTCTTTGTCGTGAGATTCAGGATAAACACCATAAGTTAAAATCCTGCAGTTAACAGAGTCATTTTCAAGCGGCGACAAAACCTGAATACTTTTTACAGGAAACTCTGCCTGTGCTTTTTTTCCCATTTCCGGCTTTTCAATTTGGCCCGGTATGTTCGCACCCCCATAAGTGTATGCGCCATAAAATAACAATAAAATACCCAATACTGCCATCGGTATTTTTACTTTAATATCGACTAAATCAAGGGATGAGCCCCTGATTTTCAGGCTATCCACAATTGCAACAAGAATGAGGACAGCACCAATGATTGTAATGATTATTTCTGAAGACATTTTGTTGAAGTTTTAAATGAATAATTCACATTAATTATACAGACCTCATATTTTAGTTACGGGTTAAATTTTTGACAGCCATTTTAGGTTTTCTGTCAATATAAAACAGTCCCCAGTGCTTCTCAGGCTCAAGGGGTTCCGGCGAGCCTTTCCACGATTCGTCGAAAGCTTCGAAGAAAAAAGTGAGGATATTTTCCTTTTGAACCCAATCCATCAGCATTTCATAGTATATCTTCTGGTATTCTTCGTTTACATTTTCCGGATTAATCCCCCGCCCGTTTGAGTTTGTAGCCCAACCTGCTTCCGTTATCACGGCCGGTTTGTCAGGATATTTACGGGCAACCGAATAGTAGTTTTCCTTTGAATAATCAAGCGCTTCGTCAATGTGTTTGTATTCCCAAACCGGGTAAGTGTGGATAGAAATAAAATCCACTTCGTCGGCCAGTTTTTCTAATTTGTAAAGCCAGGGCACATAATTTTCGCAAAAAGTAACGGGTTGGGATACATTTCTTTTTACCTGCTTTACATATTCAAGCACCTTTTTTTCAGCTACATAATGGTCGGTCCACTCCACACATGCCTCGTTACCCACTGAAAGGGAAAAGATGATTTCGGGATATTGCCTGGCCAGATCGATTAATTTTTTCATCTTTCCCCGGTTACCCAAACAGTTCAGCATCAACTGTTCCTCAGAATATACGCCACCGCCCCAAGGGCAATTGAAATTATTCATTTCGGCATTAATAAAGGCGCCCTGCATTACTTTGAAATCCAGTTTTTCCCTGCTAATGACCTCCAGAACTGTTTCCGCGTGTTGATCACAATCGTAAAGCCGAAGATATTTCCAATGTTTATGCAGCAGTAACAAGTCTTCCTTTACCTCTTCATAGCCCGGAAATATTCCACCCGGGTGCTGCCCCTGCCTGAAGCCAGAATAGCAAAGTGCTTTCGCATTGGAAATATTTAACGCTTTGAATGTATCCATTTTAAAATTTCAGCTTTTCATTTTTATCCCAGATTCCCCAGTAGGCGCCCACTTCGCCTTCAGCACCCACTTTCCACGATTCGTCGAAAGAAGAGAAATAAAAAACTTCAATGTTTTCATCAATAGCCCAAAGCTGGGCGTTCACGAAATATTTCAAGGCATTCATGTGAGAGGGAATCGCGTTTCCTAATGATTCTCCTTTGCTCGGCCAGCCCGTTTCGGTTATAATCACTCTTTTCCCCTTTCCTGCCTCAACTGCCTGCTTGTACATTTGCTGCATGTGTTGCAGCGAATAATTAAAATCGGTGCCCTCCCAGAATGGGTAACAATTGCACAAAATAACGTCGCAAAGTTCCGATATATCAGGGTTTTGAGAAAATTCGTAGTAGGCATCCACATAGCCAACCGGAATTCCGGGAATTTCATTTTTTACATGCCTGATAACATCCAGAAGTTCATCCTTCGACAAATCTTTCCGGTAGAGAACTTCGTTGCCCACAGCGGCAATATCAACAAAACCATCTTTTGCCAACTGAATCAGGTTTTCAATTTCCAGCCGGTTTTTTTCCTCGTCGGTTCCCAACCATGCACCCACCAGGGTTTTTATGCCCAGTTCTTTGGCAATTTGAGGAATCAGCTCATTCCCTTCAATACACGAAAACGAACGTATCCATTGTGTGTAAGGTTTTAATTGTTGCATCCGGCGCCTGATTTGCCCGGCAGAAATAATATCGCCGGGTTTTTGACCATCTTCATAAAGACTGAAACAAAAACCGTGAACGCCTCCGTACAGAATTTCCAGAAAAAGGTTTCTGATATCTTCATCTGATTTTTTTTCGAGGGGCTGAACTTTCCCAGGTTGTTTTAACTCCCTGAACCTTAAAAATTGATCTGGTCTGAATGACATTTCCTTTATATTTAAAGATTAATAAATTTTGCAATTCAATAACTAATGACGATTAAAGTTCTCCCCTTCTTCTCACCAATTCTTCTTTTATTTCCCTGGCTTTTTTCTCGGTGAGGTCGTACCCCCACATCACCCAAATGGCCAGGCCGGCGGTAAATGCCGGTACAATAATATCCGCAAGCCTAAGGTTTACAATGGTATCGGCTGTTTGCTGAGCGGCATTCTGGTCGAAACCCACCAGCTTAAGCACCAAACCACCCAAAACGAGAGCAAGACCCTGCCCGAGTTTTACCATCCACCAGTAGATTGCGCCGAAAGTCCCCTCTTTGCGGGGCATCCCGTTGTTAAGCTCGTCGAGGTCGCAAACATCGGCAGTCATACTCATCATAAGGGTAAACAACCCGCCGATTCCAAATACCATAAAAGGAATCGGCATGAAAATCAACCACGGGTTTTCGGGATTGAAACCCCACCATTTCAGTGCATAACCCACAATAGAAATAATTGTGGCATAAATAAATGCTTTTCTTTTACCCCATTTATTTGCCATCCAGGTAATTACCGGTATAACTAAAAAAGCTGTGGACATGGCACTAACAGTAGAAAACCATGCCGGCCATGTGCCCGCAGCACCATAATCTCCCCTGAACATGTAGAAAACAATAATAAAGTAGCTGAACGACGCCACCATTTGAAAGCCGTTAAATACCAGAAAAGTTGCCCCGCAGAGCCTGACAAATGATATATTTTTGAAAATGAGCACCATGTTATTAAGCAAACCCTTAAAGTTTTTAGCTATGTTTTTTATGGTGAGTTCGTCGCGGTTGGTAAGATTAGCCTGGTCAATTTCTTTGCAGAACAAAGCAGGCAAAATTCCCAGAATCATACATATTCCGCCAACAATGATGGCCAGCCTGCGAACGCCAATGGCCTGTGTTTCGAATAAATTGGGATTGGCAATGAGCACCCAGAACCAGGGAACAATCATCCAGGCTACCTGACCGAGAGTTTGCGAAAATCCCATTAAACGGGTACGCTCATTGTAATCCGATGTCATTTCGTATCCAAGTCCGATCAGAGGTGTTGAAAACATGGTATTTCCAAGCAGATAAACCATGGAAAGAATGAGGAAATACCAGAAGTTATACATTTGGGAATTTTCGGGATTCAGTTGCCATAATACAGCAAACAAAACACCGCTGAGAATTGCCCCAATAAAAATATAGGGTTTCCGGCGGCCAAACCTCGATTTTGTATTGTCGGTGATATAACCCATGATCGGGTCGGTTACGGCATCGAAAAAACGGGGCAACCCTCCGAGCAATCCTGCCAGAAAGGGATCCATCCCAAAAGCTGTAAGCAAAAAGAAGGCAAAAACCCCTAACGCACCGGGCAACAGGTTATTAACTAAATGGCCTGCGCCGAAAGCTGCCTTTTGCCCCAGTGGGACCCTGTCTTTTAGCGGTGTTTCATACTTTGACATAATTCATTGATTTTAAGTTATAAATTGTGGTCAGATTTTAATTATTTCTCTTTAATCAGGATAGTTTGAATGGCTTTCCCACTGATGGCGAATTCAAAGGGTTTTTCATAAATTGAAAGATGAATTTCCTTTACTTCATCATCAGGATTGAAGACAATTACAGCGATGCTTCCATCAGGATTTCGGGCAGCCGTTACCATTACATTTTCATCACTGTTTTCAAAACCGATTCGCACTGCACCAGGCCGGATGTAACGGCTGAAATGGGCAAGCGCGTAATAAAGCGGTGTAATGTAAACTTCATCCCGTTCAGGGTCAACTATTACCGGCGCCACGCACCAGTTTTTTGCCCAGTTGGGTCCGCCCTGCCGGTTTAGTACCATGTTCCAGTCCACCCAGCCATCTGCCCAATTATTCAGGCAGCCGATGATATCGCGTGCATACCGGAACGCGGGAACGTATTTTGGATGCAGGTGTTTCTGGTCTGCGGGCGCCCAGTCCCAGCCCCAATCTTTCGCTTCTTCCGACCAGTACCAGGCATCGTCGTTCCATCTCGGAACCTGTGCGTCAATACAAGCTTCCGTGTTAATCAGGTGTTTACCGGGGGCTTTATTGTACACATATTGCAATGCTTCAGGAAAATATTCCACGGTACTTGCATACCAGTGCACCGCCGTTCCGTCGAAATATTTACCTGACTCTTCGTTGGCAAACATCACATCCACCCAGATTTTCAATTGCTCATCACGGTTTTGGTCGAAACCGAGAATTTTTACATCATGCCCGTCAGCTTTTAATTTGGGCCCCAGATGGTCTTTCACAAAATCAGTCATTTCCTGCGGGGTGTAATGCATGCTTTCCCAGTTGCTATCGTTGCCAAGCGGTTCGTTTTCAACGGTAAAGCCCCAGATATCTATTCCTTGCGCACGGTATGCTTCAATGTATTTTGAGAAAAACAAAGCCCAGGTGTCATAATATTCCGGCAACAGTTTTCCGCCACGCCAGGAGTTGTTGTCCTTCATCCACGGTGGGGCGGTCCAGGGCGAAGAGATGATTTTGAAACCATCTTTCGATATGGCCTTTGCATCTTTAATCATGGGAATGAT
>JBBIVS010000031.1:0-13951 GCA_037439605.1 Draconibacterium sp.
GTTCCACTCTACCCTACCCTCCTACGCTTATCTCTACGGACTTCCGTATGAGTATTACGAAAAAAACGGAGTTCGCCGCTATGGTTTTCACGGAAGTTCGCACTCGTACGTGTGTTTGAAAGCTGCGCAGCACTTGCAGCAAAGGGTAAATGAACTGAAAATAGTCAGTTGCCACCTGGGTAACGGAGCGTCGCTTTGCGCTGTTGAACATGGCCGTTCCATCGACACAACCATGGGTTTCACACCGGGCGAAGGATTGATTATGGGAACCCGTTGCGGAGATATCGACCCGGGTGTAATTACTTATCTCGAACGGGAACAAGGACTTACAGGCGCCGAAATCGATCAGTTGCTGAACAAAAAAAGCGGATTACTCGGAATTTCAGGTATCTCGGGCGACATGCGCGAAATTGAAAAGGCCGCTTTGAAAGGAAATGTCAGGGCATTGACAGCGTTAAAAGCATTTACTTACAGGGTTCGCAAATACATTGGTGCATATCTGGCAGCAATGGGCGGAATGGATGTTTTGATTTTCACCGGGGGAATTGGCCAGGGCAGCGCGGGTGTCCGTTCCCTTGCATTACAGGGACTGCAATGTATGGGAATTAAGCTGGATGACAAACGCAACCGCGAAGCGAACGGGTTTACAGATGTTTGCCGTATTTCCACCGACGATTCGAAGGTAACTGTGCTGATTGTACCTACCGATGAAGAAAGGATGATTGCCCGCGAAACACTCCGGGCTTTAAGTCGTTCGTATTTAAAGGAAATTGTAAAAGCGCAGAAAAATGAACCTTTTTTACTTGAAGTTTCAGCGCACCACATTCATTTATCACAAGAACATGTTGAAGCTTTGTTTGGTGAAGGCCACCAGTTGACCTGGCACAGCGACCTTTCACAACCCGGACAGTTTGCCAGCAAGGAAATTCTAACGCTCCTCGGGCCAAAAGGTAAAATCGAAAGAATACGTGTACTTGGGCCAACGCGCAAGGAAACACAGATTGAAATATCAATGACCGAGCAGTTCAGGCTTGGTATCCATCCTCCTATCCGCGAATCGGGCGACCTTGAAGGAACTCCGGGATGTATTCTCGAAGGCCCCAAAGGAAGCGTTCAGATTGAAAAGGGAGTTATTTGCGCCGTTCGTCATATTCACATGCCACCTGAAGATGCCCTTCGTTACGGGTTAAAAGATAAATCAGTGGTGCGTGTTCGTGTAAAAGGCAACCGTGAGCTTATTTTTGGAGATGTTCTGGTACGCGTAAACCCTAATTACAAACTGGCAATGCACATTGATACCGATGAAGCCAATGCCGCCAACTTAAAAACCAGTGATTTGGTTTACATCGACCGGATTCAAAGTGCTGATTAAATAACTCTTACAAAAAAATAAATTTGATCAGGTTGATTTGTTTATTTGGTTACACATAAAAGTGAAAAAGAGCAGTAAAAAAATGAAGTTTTAAATTTCATTTTCACCCCTCATTCTATGGAGCCAGTCATTTATTTTGTCGAAATGTGAACCTTCCCAGTAAACCTGGTGGCAACCGTTACATTCCCAGAATGTTTTGTAATAACGAAGTGTATCTTCTGGAATCCGGTTGATTAAAAGTTCTTTTGTTATTCGCTTAAGTTTATCGTTGCATTGCGAACAGCGTGAAAATGGTTTGAACAAATTCTTCAACTGCAAACGCTCAATCACCTCATTCAACTGGATTTTTGGATCGTCGCTTCGAATCCAGAGCCCGTGAGTTACTTTCCCGTTTTTTAAAATACCAATGTCGCGGGTGAGAATAATGCGTTTTTCGGCTATCGAAATTTTTACAATTTCATCATCTTCAAGGTCATTTTCGTAATGGGTATCAAAACCCAGCAAACGCAATTTTTTAGCCAGCTTACCCAGATTCACATCAACAACAAAACGGATTTTACGCAACGGTTTTGCTCTCAACCTGCTGATTGGCGCAATATCAAGCGATTCAAAAACTGGGTAAACAGAAACATGTTCGTTCCCTTTCAATTGAAAGTCAAAACCATAAGATATTCCGTCCACAAGAATTAAATCAACTTCGGTGTGTGGCACACCTATGGTTTCGATTATATTTTTAACGGAAGGATTTCCGCTAAAGGAAAACGGATAAATTTCTTTAAAAAATTGAGGTGGCAAAAAATCATTCAGCTCCTCGTAAAAACGGAAATACGACGTTCGTATTACGGGTTCATGATTATTGATATTTTCCGATTGATTGTCTTGCATCCTGTTCCACAATTCTTACTTGTTAACGCTTTCAAGTCTAAAGACGTTGACAGGTTTCAGGAACAACAGACTTGGCAGCGTACAAAGCACCTGACAACGTCACAAAATGATATTTGCTAATTCTTCTACACCTCCTTCACACTTTCAACTATCTCCAGGCCTTTCTTAATTGCTGTAAGGTTTAACGGGATTGTATTGTGATATCGTTCAGGCAACGATTTTTGCAACCCTTTTTCAACATTGTCCAACGTTAAAATTGGGCGTATTTTAAGGTAACTGCCAACAACGATCATATTGAAGACCTTTGGATTTCCCATGTCAACGGCTGTTTTTGTGGCATCGACTTTAAAAATATTGATGTCGGTGCGAGTTGGCGGGTGAATTACACCATTTGGATCGTACAGCAATATTCCGCCAGGTTTGACTGAATTTTCAAACTTATCCATGCTTTGCTGGTTTAAAATAATGGCTGTGTCGAAATGTTTTACGATGGGCGAACTAATTCGGGTATCGCTCAAAATTACAGTAACATTAGCAGTTCCACCGCGCATTTCAGGCCCGTACGAAGGAAACCATGTAACTTCCTTGTCCTCCATAATACCGGAATAAGCCAGAATTTTTCCCATCGAAAGCACACCTTGTCCTCCAAAACCTGCTATTATCAATTCTTCAGTCATGTCGTTACAATTTAGTTATTAGAAACCTGTTCACCTTTTACACTATCCTTTAAATCGCCAAGCGGATAGTATGGAATCATATTTGCAACCATCCAGTTGTTTGATGCCACCGGGCTTAATTTCCAACCTGAGTTACAGGTTGAAACCACTTCAACAAACGAAGTTCCCTTTTTAGCGAGAACATTTTCAATGGCCCTTTTCAGCGAACGTTTGCATTTACGTACAGCCGCTGCTGTGTGAACTGCCTGGCGTGTAACATAAGAAGTTCCCGGTAGCTGGGCAATCAGGTTTGTAATTTTCAGCGGATAACCATTTAAATCAGCATTTCGCCCGTTTGGCGTTGTGGATGTTACCATTCCTTCTAATGTAGTTGGCGCCATCTGCCCGCCAGTCATTCCGTAAATTCCGTTGTTGATAAAAATAACCAGCATATTTTCCCCCCTGTTACAGGCATGCAAAATTTCTGCTGTACCAATCGATGCCAGATCGCCATCACCCTGGTAAGTAAAAACAAAACTATCAGATTTAACCGCGATATACCCGTTGCAACTGCCGGCGCCCTGCCATGTGCTGCCTCCTGCCAGTCGATATCGATGTAATTGTATGCAAACACTGCACAACCTACCGGTGCAACACCCACGGTTTTTTCCTGAATTCCCAGCTCTTCAATTACTTCAGAAAGTATTTTATGAACCACACCGTGCGAACAACCCGGGCAATAATGCATATAGACATCTTCCTGGACTTTCGACTTGTCGTAAACCAGGTTTTCAGGTTTAATAAGATCTTTTAACTCCATAACTGATTTCCCATGAAAATTTTTCTTCCAACGCTTCAACAACCTCTTCAGGTGTGGGAATAATCCCTCCCATTCTTCCAAAATAATTTACCCGCACAGTACTTCCGGCTTCATAAACCGACAGTTTAATATCCTCCACCATTTGTCCGGCGCTCATTTCAACCGACAAAAATCCCTGTACTTTACGTGCCATTTCTTTTATAACTGCCCGTGGAAAAGGGAAAAGTGTAATTGGTCTCAATAATCCCACCTTTAATCCCTTTGCCCTTGCAATTTGCACAGCCTTCTGACAAACTCTTGATGAAGTTCCAAACGCTACCAAAATATATTCGGCGTCATCGCACTGAAAAGTTTCGTACCTGACTTCCTTCTCCTCAATCGTCCTGTATTTTTCCTGAAACCGCAGATTGTTTTTTTCCATGATTTCCGAGTCCATCACGAGCGATGTGACAATATTTTTCTTTCGCGATGCCGGTTTTCCGGTAGTAGCCCAACTTCCCCATTTTGCATGAATTTCCTGGTTAGTCAAACGTGGTTTAAATTCTGACAACTCCACTTTTTCCATCATTTGGCCCAAGGCGCCATCGGTTAAAATCATTGCCGGATTTCGATATTTAAAAGCCAACTCAAAACCCAAATCAACAAAATCATTCATTTCCTGAACCGATGAAGGGGCAAGAACAATCAACTTGTAATCGCCATGTCCACCGCCTTTTACAGCCTGAAAATAATCGGCCTGCGATGGCTGAATGGTTCCAAGTCCAGGGCCACCACGCTGAACATTCACAATCAGGCAAGGCAACTCAGCACCAGCGATATATGAAATTCCTTCTGACATTAAACTGATTCCCGGACCCGAAGAAGAGGTCATTACTTTTTTGCCCGAACCTGCTGCGCCGTACACCATATTAATTGCTGCCACTTCGCTTTCGGCCTGTAAAACCACCATTCCTGTCTCTGTCCACGGCTGGCGCGCCATCAGCGTTTCCATTACTTCCGACTGGGGTGTAATAGGATAGCCAAAATAGCCGTCGCACCCACAGCGTATCCCGGCCTCGGCCAACACCTCATTCCCTTTCATCAATCTTATTTCTGCCATTATTTAAGTTCTTTATTTTCTGATTTCTTTTTCTTCTATTCTGAATATCAATTCTTTTACCCCGACCATAAAGGGAGCAAATTGATTGTCCCTGCTCCCTTTAGGGCTGGGGTAATCTGCGACAATCAATTTGTGGACTTTGGTTCATTCCTCATTTTCTGATTCCTGATTTCTTATTTTGTTATTCAACATTCATCCGGTAAATCGTAATACAGGTATCCGGACAAACCACTCCGCAATTGGCACACCCGATACATAGTTCGGGATTTTCCATGTAGGAATAGTGATATCCGCGGCTGTTTACTTCGCGGTTCAACCTTAAAACATCTTCAGGACATGCTTCAACGCAAAGTCCGCAACCTTTACAACCTTCATTGTCAACAACAACTGCTCCTCTAACTTTTGCCATTATTTTGCAATTTTTGCTTAAAACTAATCACCTAAAATTTCATAAAAGAAAATAAAAATCAGGTTCTGACAAAATAATTTTTTATGGTTAATATCCTTAAAATAAACCAGTTCTTTACTTACAGTTTCTTACTTAACCGCTTAAAATTATTATTGTTTGATTTGAAACAACAAAACTATTTTTTCGTGAAAAATACAATGCAACATAAGTTGCTATTTCAGATTTTGTACAGAAACCGGGTTAAAATATTACGGTGAATTCCGAGATATGATGCGATATGTTGGCGTTGAAGCTTTTTGCCAAGCTCGGGATTTTCGGCAAAGAACTTTCTTATTCGCTGCTCGGCATTTAACGATTGAAAGGAATGAACGCGGGAAATGGATTGAATATAACTTTCTTCAGCTAATATTCTGACTGTACGTTCAAAAGTGCGGTTACTGTCGAGCAGATTTTTAAACTCATCCTTTTCAATATAAATCAATTCAGAATCTTCGTAAGCCTTTATTGATTCTGTTGAATTTGTTCCAAAATAAAACCCTTCGTGGTTGCTGACAATAAAATTATTTGGTGGAAAGAAAAACCTTGATATCCATTCAGTTCCGTAATCAGAAATGTATGTGGCATAAAGTAAACCATTCAATAATATTCCAATCCGCTTTGTTTTTTCGCCATAGTCGATAAACGAATCACCTTTGTGCAACACAACAGGTTTGTTTTTAAGATTTAGCTGATCGATAACATCGAGAGTTAGTTTGTAACGCGATATTACTTTATTTTGATCCATTCAATTTAAGGAGAAGAAGTTGATTAGAAACAAGTATCAAGACTATAGAATTTATTTAAAACATGAATTCAATCTTTTGACAATGAGAAATCAGCATTAAAAAGCTGAAGTCTGCTTTCAAGCTCGCTAAATTGCCCAGGTTTAACAAACGATACGCAGGCACGGATTCCTTCTTCCTCACTACCCGTATTATCCAGTGCAATTGCGCTGATTCCATAATACAGGAGGTTTTCAACCAGTTGGTTTCCAGTCATTCCGGGGTATGAAAGTGTAAAATAAAAACCATCGGCAATGGGTTCGTCCAAATCGGTTTTGTACACGATTTCGAAGCCGTTTTCAACAAACAGTTTTTTCATTACTTTGGCTTTTTCGCCATAAGCTTTAACATCTTCTACAAAATTAAATTTGCTGTTGTTGGCAGCTTCGAGCATGGCCGCAAGCGCCCATTGCGCAGAATGGCTTGTCCCCGACGAAATGGAGTAAAGTAGTCGCAAAACGATCGTGCTGCCAAAAGTGGGACTTTCAAACCGTTTTTGCAGATCGGGAAATTCGCGGCTATACAATTCATCGGAAATTATCATTAATCCGCACCGCTGACCGGCATAAGAAAATATTTTTGAGCTTGAGATAAATAGCACATAATTGTTAGTGTATTTGGCGACAGATGGCTGAAAAGGAGGAACGCCGGGTTTTGATAAATCCTGTCGGAAATCCATTCCAAAATAGGCCAGATCTTCCATCACTATTACATCGTATTTATTAGCCAGTTCTCCAATCATGCGCAATTCTTCATCGGTAAAACAAATCCAGGCCGGGTTGTTTGGATTTGAATATATGATGGAATTAATATTTCCTTTCGAAAGAAATTCTTCCAGCTTTGCCCTCAACTTTTCTCCTCTGAAACTAAAAACATCAAATGTTTCGTATTTCAGGCCAAGCACCATCATTTGCTGCTTTTGCACCGGAAAACCGGGATCGATAAACAACGCTGTGTCTTTCTTTTTATCCACAAATCCGGCTGCCAGAAACGCCGAAAAAGTTCCCTGCATTGATCCGACAGTTGGTATACAGCCTTTGGCGCTGACTTCAATATCCATGAAATTCTTCACAAACAGTGCTGCCTGATCCTTTAGCGGTTTTATTCCATCAATGATTGGATAAATGGAAGCCACTCCCCTTTTCAGGGCTTCAATTTCAGCATCAACTCCTACTTTCGCGGGCGGCAAACCGGGCACTCCCATTTCCATGCGGATGTATTTTACTCCAGTCTCAGCCTCAACCAGATTGACCAAAGCCACAATTTCGCGAATAGATGCTTTACCAACATCCGTGATGCGAAGTTCCTTTATTTTTGCGTCAACAACGGATTTATTTATTGGAGAATTGCTCATAAAATCAGTTTAAAGTTCCGGGTTCCGGGTTCAAAGTTCATAGTATCAAGTATCAAGTATCAAGACTGAGAAATGACCAATGACCGATAACGAGTGTCCAGAATCCAGTAACAAGAATCCAGTCTAAAACCCAAAAGCAGGACTAATTTGATTTACCCAATTCTTAATTCGTTCGTCGGTTAATTCGGGTTCAAAATCTTCGTCGATGGGCAATCCTAAAAACTTGCCGTCAACAACAGCTTCCGATTCATCGAATTCATAACCATCGGTGGAAACCTGGCCGGTTAAAACAGCGCCGTTTTTTATTAACGCTTTGGCCAGCAATGCAATATGATCAACAAAAGTCAATGCATAAGTTACATGGTCGCCCAAACCAAAAATGGCGATTGTTTTTCCTTCGTAACGGGTTTTGCCAATTTCGGGAAGAAATTTTGCCCAATCAACATTGGTGTATTTCGAGTCCCACGATTCTTTTCCAACGGTCGAAAGCCCGAAAATGATTTTGTCATATTTTTCGATATCTGCAACAGTTGCAGTGTTTACTGGTACCATCACCACTTTGTCTTCGCCAATTTTTTCTTTCAGTTTATCGGCCACCCTGTTTACAGCCCCCTTCAACGGACCAAAAAATATTGCTGTTTTATTCATATTTATTTTGTTTTAATTTTTTAATTATCACTTATTCTGACCGTTAATATTTAATTCGCCCCTTACATATTCGCCCAAAATCGACAAACTGGAAGCGCTTTTTAAAACCTGGTGAATTGCCTTGTCATATTTTTCCGGGTCTTCCCACTCAATATCAACATGAATTGTGTATTCGTTGGGTTTTCCAAGTATTGGCACCGACTGAATTTTATTGAGGTTGATTTTGTGTTCGGCAAAAATATTCAGAACGCGAGCCAGTGCACCATAAAAATGGCCAACTTCGAAACAGATGGAAGCCTTGTTGGTTCCGGCAGTTGGGTTGCCATGTTTCGTCAGAATCCAGAAACGGGTGTAATTCTTTTTGATGGTTTCAATCCCTTTGTCAATTACCTGTAATCCATATAATTCCGCCGAACGTAAATTACTGATTGCCGCCGCGTAATTTATTTTTTCATCGCTGATAATTTTGGCCACTTTGGCATTGTCGCCCAGCTCTTTACGTTCAACATCAGGAAAATATTTTTCAAGATATTCATTGCACTGAAGAAATGAAACCGGGTGTGAATATATCTCCCTGATACCCTTGCGTTTAACACCTGGCAAAACCATCAGGTTCATCTGAATATGAATGTAAATTTCGCCGATAATTCGAAGATGGTAATTCCGAATCAACGAATAATTCATCAGCAAACTGCCTGCAATTGAGTTTTCAATCGCCATCACAGCAATATCCACCTTATCTGTGTCGATTAATTCGCAAACATTTTGGAACGACCTGCACTCCACAATTTTAATTTCCTCGTTGCCAAAATATTTTCTTGCAGCATCTTCATGAAAAGACCCGGCTATTCCCTGTATTGCAACACGCTTCATTCAATCGTTTTTTAAGACCCCAAACTTACATAAAAATTATAAAACCTTTTGGCTAACTACAAACGAGATATTTATAACAAACCAGATTTAATGATTATTGTTAAAATCATTTTTTTAATAGTTAATAATATTCAGTTGTCTGAAGGGCACAACCCATATTCCATTGCTTCTTTGTTGCGACATTTCGCCTGAATATACCAGATAACACTTATTTTCAGTTTTTTGCAGTTTTTGCCAAAATTCAAGTCCTTTAAACATTTCGGACGAAATTGTTTGCCCCGATTTAATTTCAACAGGTACCAGTTCGTTATGGTTTTCAATCAACAGGTCAATTTCATTGCCGGTATTGTCGCGCCAGAAAAATAAATTATTTTGTTTACCCATATTAAACCTTCTTTTTAGCATTTCTACAACTACCAAATTTTCAAATAAATTTCCCCTGTAATGGTTCAATGTTAATTGCGTTGGGCTTTCGATTCCCAGTAAAGTTGAAGCCAGTCCGGTGTCATAAAAATACAATTTTGGCATTTTTACAACCCGTTTATTAAAGTTACGGTAATAAGGTTGTAACCTGAAAACGATGAAACTTGTTTCGAGCACGCCCAACCATGAATTTGCTGTTTTAACATCGACGCCAGTTTCAGTTGCAAGATTGCTTAAATTCAATAACTGTCCGGTCCTTGCAGCACAAAGCCTCACGAACTTTTCGAAAACATACAAATCGGTAATGTTTTTTATCAATCTCACATCTCTTTCAATATAAGTTCTGATGTAATTCAGAAAATACTTTGTTACATCTGACTCCCGATTGTACAATTCGGGATAACCACCTTTATGTATCAAAATATCGGCGCTATCGACCGGATTAATTTCTGAAATACTCAAAGGAAGCAAAAAAAGGTAACCAACCCTTCCTGCAAGGCTTTGAGAAATGTTGTCCTGCAGCAGAAAGTTATTTGATCCGGTAAGAATAAACATTCCCCTTTTATTGCTTTCGTCAAGAATTTGTTGCAGGTAAGAAAAAATGTCAGGTGCTCTCTGAATTTCGTCAAGTATTGCACCGTCAGGATAATTTGAGAGGAACCCACGTGGATCTTCAATCGCAAACCTGCGTAGATCGGGATTTTCAAGATTGACATAGGTTTTTTCGGGAAACAAGCTACGAACAAGTGTTGTTTTACCCGATTGGCGTGGGCCGGTAACTGCCACAACTTTAAATTGTGCAGCCAGTTTCACCAGTTCAGGCTCTGCTGTTCTTTGTATCATTTTTTACAATTTTGGAATCAGATTCCAAATTTGTAAAAAATATTTGAATTTATTTGTGTTTCTATTTATTTTTTTGGTATCGGCAACCGAAAAGGATAATCAGCTTGTTTGGTAATTTTAATTTCATGATTTTTCAAAACTGGCAAAGCGTTTTTCAGGTTTTGAAGGTCTTTTTCTGCACGGGCACGCACAATGAAAAGGTCTTTGTTTTCACGGGTTTGTACGATTGAATAAAATCCCAATTTTCTGGCAATCCACATAACTAAATTTCTGAAATGATTTTATCATTAACCGGAATATTCTCCATTTCATCTTCATCGTTGTTTTCGGAAACGTATTTCAAAACCAAAATATCTTCCGGCAGGTTATCATTTTTAATGAGAAACAGCGGATTATCTTCATCACTATGAAATTGTGAACCAATGGCATACACTGTTTTTTCTTCGCTGAATTTTCCGATAGCCAGGTTGGTGTCAATATCAATTTCACCGTCAATCAGTTCCATCCCGAAATCGTTATCCGATTCGTTGCCACCTTCCATGTAAAGGGTCAAACGCTTCATTGCCAGCGGGTGTCCTTCTAAAACATTGGCAAAAAACGTATTGAACTGGTTGTAAAAACTTTCCTCCCAATCGCGCTGCAAATCATAAATGAATTTGCCGGATAAAATGTGGGTTCCGTCATTAGCGAAATCGGTTTTTTTGAAGGGGATGATTTTTTCCATCATGTGTGATTTTAATTTTCATCAAAGATATTTGGCGGGTGTGCCAAAAGATGGCGCGGGGAAAAAGGTAATTCAGTTCTCAATCAATTGGAAACCCAACATGTTCTTTAAGAAATACCCTAAACTCTTTCGCAATTGAAATTGCAGAATTTCGATCTTCTTCTGAAAGTTCAATTTTAATATCGGGATATCTGACTTCTACGCTATACGCATTTAATTTCAATATCTTCTCATACAGTTCATTACTTACAGGAATGCTATCAGACAATAAATCGAGCAGATATCTTAAATCGTGACTACGTTTAAATTGAATAGCATTTTTCTCAAGCAGGCATTTTATATATTTTTCAACAGCTTGCTGACAATGAAATGCCAGGATATCAGAATAGTCTGGTATATTGACAGATAACGACAGCAGTTCCCAAATCGTGGTCTGCCTTTTCAATCCAATCCCTTAATCTTTGTTCATTTGCGTTCATAAAGCAGTTTTGCCTCCATAATTGCAGTATTAACAAATGAAAGATGAACAGATTTTTCCCTTTCAAATTCTTCATTTGTATAAACCAGAACATCAACCGGAATTTTTGTGCCAATCAGTAGCCGCTGAACAGCAACATTTCGCTGAAAACGTGGTTCGTTTGTATCTTTAACAACCAATAAATCAATATCGCTGTCATCATTTGGTTGTCCATTGGCATAAGAACCAAACAAAAATATCTTGTCAGGATTAAAGCCGGAAACAATCCGGGAAATAATGTTCGATATGGTTTTTTTATCAATCAACATTTAATATAAAAATTTGCATAAATATTGCCATTTTTGTCAATCCAGCCTTTGTTTCTCAATCAGGAATTCCCAAATCTGGTTGGTAATACCACTCCCTTATAAATTGCCTCTCCTCTGCAGAAATGATTGGAACGGAACAAAACTCAACAACCTTTTTCCTAAATTATTCAATTCCAAATCCTTCTCAACAAATTTACCAAACAGATGCAGCCCGTGCTGAACACACAGTGTCAGAAAATAGAAACCCGATTTTGAATAATCATAGTTTTTAACGCGGAGGGCGCGGCGGGTGGAAAAGTAATCGTCATTCAATTTACAATCCATATTCATTCGAACCAGCTATTTTATTGTCTCGTAACTCCAAAGTAATTTTTTTGAATGTGTATTTTTGCGGTAGTTCAACTTAATATTAAGTGAATTTTCCAATCTATGGCACTCCGAATCACCAAGCAGAACTGATTCTTTGTTTAATTTATTTATTAAACATTCAGCTACATAGTTTTTGAAATCCTCATGAATTATTTCAAGATGCAACCAATACCATGAATGCCTTTTATTTATCAATTGAAAAGGTTGTTCAAAAGTATCGTATTCATTATTAACATTTATGTCCAGTCCTTCATCGGTTGGGTCAAATTCATTATGATGATAAATAAACTTAACACCCGAATTGTTAATTTGACGACTTATTAATAAACTACCACCTTCGCCTAACAAGAGGAAAACCGGCTCACTTTTTATTTCTTTTTTGTCATTATCATCAATAAGTTCCTTTAAATTCATCCCAAACTCGAATAAAAACATTTCGATTTTATCTGGTTCAGTTTTCATTTGATATGCAAGATAATTCATAAAATTCAAATAATTCCCGTAATTCTCAACCGCATTTTCGTACCTTAGATTTAAAAAAGTTTCAATCCCATAATCTTCAAATCTCCCAGAATTTAAAGCATTTATTACCCTCCTATCAAGAATAAGGGCAGAAAATTTTTCAATATTGATTCCTTTGAAATATAATATCTTTGAAAATGTTGAAAACCCTAATCCCTTTGTTGATTTTAATAGTTTCTGAATGTCAGTTAATGAAATGAATTTCTTAGATTCAATTTCCTTAAATTTATCTATAAATGGGTAGAAATTTTTTGGTTCAAGAAAAATGTCAGTATTATTTCCTCTACCTTTTGTTGGGTAACCCCACATTATGACTTTTATTACAAATTCCTCTAAATCTGAATCATAAAAATTCTGAAATAAATCGTTTCTGGAAATAGTAATAATTCCATTTTCATTTTTATCCCTAAAAATATTTTCGATTATTTTTGATGGTTTTGAACCCTTCCAAATTTCATATTTAATATCAAATGCCTGTTCACGGTAAGGCATACAACGAATCAATTCTTTAAAATCTGTAATTTTCATTTTTATTATTTTAAAAAGTTATGTGCATTTATAATTATCTTAATTTCAATACTTTAAATTTTATTCATCAAATATTCCGTTACTTTCTCCCAATCCTTAAATCTTTCAGAGCCAAAAAGTATCAGTTCACCTTCAAAAGTTTTGGCGCCATTATTTTCGCGGTCATCAATCAGAAAATCGCCTTTATTCAGGTTTTTATGATGCGATATGATTAGCTTTTTATAAAACAAACTTCCTGGTTTTGAGCCAAAATATTTCTGAATCCAAATTACTTTGTCCAACCACGCGGATGGATTTTTCCATGGTGCTGTTGACAAAACATACAAGTCAAAATATTTATTCAATTTTTTAGCAGCATCAATTGCTCCGGGCATTGGGTCCATTAATCCAAATATACCTGGAACATCATCCAGTCGGCCTTCATATTCTCGTTGAATTTGTTCCGGCAAGCGGTCTATTCCTGTTTTAAAATCAACCAGAACGTTATCCATGTCAATGTAAACAATTTTTTTTATCATATCTTGGCTTTTAGATTGGTTCAATTTTTAAGTAATGTTTTGCGTTTATTCGTTTAAAAAACCCCCCGACATTTCAATGTAATCAAGCATTATTCCGACTATCTTTTCTATTTTATCATCGTCAATCAAAATCTTTTGAGCTTTAAGATAATGTCCAATTGACTTTTCAATCTCTCTTTCATAAATCCAACCTCTCAATCCAATTTCTTCATTCCAGCAAATCCGGAATCCGTTGTCAATTTCATCCCAAATACTCTCCGGCAAAGCAAAGTCAATTCTGCTGTAAACAGCAGTTTTAACT
>JBBIVS010000032.1:0-13767 GCA_037439605.1 Draconibacterium sp.
TGGGTGTAACTTCTTCGGCCATTAACGGTTTGGGTATGGGCCTTGCAACGGCATTTGTTTTAATGATGGCCAATATCGTTATTTCGCTGGTGAAGGATGTAATCCCTGAGAAAGTGCGGATTCCGAGTTTCATTGTTATCATTGCCGCATTTGTTACTGTAGTTCAGCTCATTATGCAGGCATACGTTCCTGAGCTTTACAAAAGCCTGGGTTTGTTTATCCCGCTGATTGTTGTGAACTGCATCGTGCTTGGCAGGGCCGAGGCTTTTGCATCGAAAAACAACATCATTTCATCGGCCATCGACGGAATTGGGATTGGCCTCGGATTCAGTTTTGCTCTCGTTTTATTGGGCAGCATCCGCGAAATTCTGGGCAGCGGCAAAATCTTTAACATCACCATATATCCCGAAAATTATGTTACCCTTATTTTCGTACTTGCACCCGGCGCATTTATTGTTTTGGGGTATTTAATTGCTTTCATCAACCGGATTAAAAAAGCTTAGGAGGATTAAAAATGAACTACATTATCATTATCATATCTGCGGTTTTAGTTAATAACATTGTTTTAATGCAGTTTCTGGGAATCTGCCCGTTTCTCGGGGTTTCCAAACGAATTTCCACCGCCGTGGGAATGGCCGGGGCAGTGGCTTTTGTAATGGTGCTGGCCACTATTGTTACCTATCTTATCCAAAATTATGTGCTTAATAAACTGGGGCTGGCTTATTTGCAAACCATTGCTTTTATCCTGGTTATTGCTGCTTTGGTGCAGTTGGTCGAAATTATTCTGAAAAAAGCAAGCCCGGCATTGTACCAGGCATTAGGGATATTTCTACCCCTGATTACCACCAACTGCGCAATTCTTGGGGTAGCCATCCTTACCATTCAAAAAGAGTTTAATTTACTCGAAGGTGTTGTTTTCGCAGTATCAAACGCCATTGGTTTTGGACTGGCACTGGCTATTTTTGCCGGAATACGTGAACACCTCGAATTACAAAATATTCCAAAAGGGTTAAAAGGTACGCCTATCGCATTAATCACAGCCGGAATCCTGGCCATGGCTTTCATGGGTTTTTCGGGGCTGGTGAAATGATTGCATGAATTTAGTTTGAAAAAGGTATTATTTAGTAAGGGTTTGTAAATATCTTTTAAAACAGTGTTTTACCTAAGCCTTATTTAGAAACAAACTTCTAATCAACCACAAAATGGTATGCAGAAAATTACACACCCTTTGTATTTCACCATTATATTCTTAATTTTCAACCTTATAAAAGTAACCAGAGATTAGTAAAGACTTAACTAAATCAGTTTGAAAAAAGTTATTGATTTGATTATGGCAATACAAAATTCAGATTTCCAATCAGTTGAAAAATCAGTAAATTCAAAATACCATCTTGGGTTGGATATTGGTTCAATCTCGGTGAATGCCGTTGTAATCGACAATCATAAAAATGTAATCGTTAACAGATACGAATACTGTTTCGGAAAACCATTTGATGTATTGGTCCGTGTGCTTGATGAAATTGTAATTGAATTCGGCTTTGACAAAATTGGATGTATTGCCTTTACGGGTTCGGGCGGAAAACAGGCTGCCGAACTGGCCGGTGGTGCTTTTGTAAATGAAATCATTGCGCAGTCAACCTCTGTGGGCGAGTTATATCCACATATTCGCACTGTCATCGAAATGGGCGGAGAGGACTCAAAACTTATTTTTATGGAGAATGGAACAACCACTTCCTACTCCCGCCTTTCCGATTTTTCCATGAACAGTTTGTGTGCTGCCGGAACCGGTTCATTTCTCGATCAGCAGGCCAACCGGATTGAAGTGCCCATTGAAAAGGAGTTTGGGGAAATGGCCTTAAAATCGGTTAATCCTCCCCGCATTGCCGGCCGGTGCAGTGTTTTTGCAAAAAGCGACATGATTCACCTGCAACAGGTTGCCACTCCGCTGCACGATATTGTTGCCGGGCTTTGTTTCGCAGTGGCGCGCAACTTTAAAAGCACTTTGGGCAGAGGAAAGAAATTTGAAAAGCCCTTTATTTTCCAGGGAGGAGTTGCTGCAAATGTTGGAATGGTTCGCGCTTTCAGGGAAATTTTTGAGTTGGAGGATGGCGAACTTTTAATTCCTGAATACCATGCCTCTATGGGCGCATTGGGTGCAATTTTCCATACCTTAAAAAATCAAAATGACAATGCCGTTGGTTTTAAAGGAACGGAAGAAATTAAAAATTACCTTGAAAGCGACAGAAGTAATACTGCACGACTGGGAATACTGAATATTTCGAAAGCTGAGTACAATAAAAAAGTTAAAGCAATTCCCAAAGGTGGCACAAAGACAGATGTTTATCTTGGTGTAGATGTGGGTTCGCTCAGTACCAATGTGGTATTAATCGACAGTGAAAACAATGTTATAGCACGCAGATATTTGCCTACTGCATCAAAACCATTGAATGCAATTCAGCGCGGTTTAAAGGAAATTTATGAGGAAATTGGCGAACATGTAACCGTAATTGGCGTTGGAACCACAGGTTCAGGTCGTTACCTTACCGGCGATTTTATTGGAGCCGATGCTATTCAGAATGAGATAACTGCCCAGGCAACCGCAGCAATTGCATACGACCCGACAGTAGATACCATTTTTGAAATTGGCGGACAGGACTCAAAATACATCAGCATTGAAAATGGAGTTGTGGTTGATTTTGAAATGAATAAGGTTTGTGCTGCGGGAACTGGTTCGTTTCTTGAAGAGCAGGCCGATAAACTCGACATTTCAATTGTTGACCAGTTTGCCGATTTGGCATTTACTTCAGAAAAACCTGTGAGATTGGGAGACCGTTGCACGGTTTTTATGGAATCTGATTTGAACTCACATCAGCAAAAAGGCGCCGATATCCCTGATTTGGTAGGCGGTCTGGCATATTCAATCGTTCAGAATTATATTCATAAAGTGGTTGGGGACAAACCGGTTGGAAATAAAATATTTTTCCAGGGAGGGGTAACCAACAACAAAGCTGTAGTGGCAGCATTTGAAAAAGTAACAGGTAAATCAATTATTATTCCGCCACATTTCGATGTTACCGGTGCAATAGGCGCTGCAATCCTTGCACGCAATTCAATGGCGCCGGGACAAAAAACCAGGTTTAAAGGATTTGATATCAGTAAAATACCATTTACGATTTCAAGTTTTACTTGTCACGCGTGTACCAACGATTGCGAGATTCAGCAAATTAAAATTGAAGGTGAATTGAAAAGATTGTTTTATGGCGGCAGGTGCGAAAAATATGAACTGGACGAACGAAAAGGAAAAGGGAAAGATATTCCGAATTTATTTGAGGAGCGCCTTGCCATGTTAATGGGCGATTACCAAGAGGAACCCGAAAATGGCAAAATTACGATAGGAATTCCGCGTGCATTAATGGTTTTTTACCAGCAATTTCCTTTCTGGAGAACGTTTTTTGAAGAGCTTGGTTTCCGCGTGGTGATTTCCGAACCATCGAACCAGCAGATTGTCACCCGTTCCATCGAGTTGATGGTTGCTGAAACCTGTTTGCCGGTGGAACTGATGCATGGTCATGTTGATAATCTGTTAAGCAAAAAAGTTGATTATATTTTTCAGCCGTTTATTGTAAATGCAAAAGGGAAAAAGGAAAATCCGACAAATAACTGCAATTGCCCGTGGATTCAGTCGTATCCGTTTATGGTACGCAGTGCTTTTACCGATACAAAAATCCGCGAATTGTTTCTGACTCCAACCCTTCATTTCCGTTATTTCGAAAGAGCGCTGAAAAAGGAACTTTCCGGTTTTATGAAGGAAAAGTTTGGCATTCCGGAATCGAAAACTATTAAAGTTATTGATATTGCCGATGCTGCACAAACCCGTTTTGAGGATGCAGTTTTAAAACGTGGGAAAGAAGTGATGGCCAATCTGCCAAAAGACAAGAAAGCGCTGGTAATTTTAGGCCGTCAGTATAATACAACTGATCCACTTCTCAACTTGCGTTTGGTTGAGAAACTGATTAATTTGAACACACTTCCAATTCCGGTTGATTTTCTTCCTTTACTCGAAGAAAATATTTTTGAGGATTATAAAATGATGTACTGGCCAAACGGACAGAAAATAATGTCGGCCAGTCGTATTGTGCGTAAAAACGATAGCCTGTTTGCTGTTTACATGGGTAATTTCAGGTGTGGCCCCGATTCGTTCCTGACCCATTTTGTACGAAAAGAGATGAAAGGAAAACCTTACCTGCACCTCGAAGTTGACGAGCACAGCGCCGATGCAGGCCTGATTACAAGGTGCGAGGCATTCCTCGATAGTCTGGCCGGTTATCAGAAAGTGAAAGGTGTAAAAACGGAAATCGAAGTTCCGGCAATTAAACATTCAAAAGCGCTTGATGGGCGAACTTTGTACCTTCCGTACGCCGGAGATACAGTTTATATGATTGCCGCTGCCGCGCGGAGCGTGGGAATTGATGCACAGGTGCTGCCTATGCAAGACGCCACCGACCTGGAAATTGCTCGTAAACATACCAATGGTCAGGAGTGTTTTCCGGCAATTGCAACCACCGGTAATTTCCTCAAAAAATTATTGGAACCGGGAATCGATCCTAAAAAAATAAGTTTTTTCATGCCCGATCACAATGGTCCATGCCGGTTTGGCGATTACAATAAACTTCACCGCATTATTTTCGACAAACTGGGTTATTATGATGTTCACATCTTAACCCCCAGTAATAATGATGCTTATGCAGATTTGGCAGGCGATAAATCAAAAACATTCAGAAAAAATGCATGGAGCGGGATTGTCGGGATCGATTTACTTCGCAGACTGTTGCAGGAACGCAGACCTTATGAATTGGTTAAGGGGGAAACAAATAAAGTTTATTTGAAATACCGTACAGAACTGGAAAACGAAGTTGCAAACGGAGCAAAAGATGTAGGCTCGGTGCTTGAAAGGGCAGGAAAAGCTTTTCATGCGATTGATGCCAATTTCGAAAAACGGAAACCTGTGATTGCCATTGTTGGCGAAGTTTTTATGCGCGACAACCCGTTTTGCAGCGGTCATCTGATTGAAAGACTGGAGGCGCTTGGAGCTGAAACAATTATTTCACCGTTTGGCGAATGGCTTCATTACTCATCATACCGCTTCTGGCGCGACAGCGTTTGGAAAGGCGATCTGAAAGGGCTTTTCAAATCGAAAGTGCAGCAGGTTTATCAGCATTATATTGCTAAAAAACTGAATGGCAGGGTAGTGGATTACCTCAATATGCGCAAAGATTTGGAAATTGATGAAATACTGAAGTTGTGCAGCCCGTACATTCATAAAGATTACGACGGCGATCCGCCAATTGCGCTGGGTTCGGCTGCCGGATTGGTTGAAATGAATATTTCGGGAGTGGCCAATATATTACCCTTTACCTGTATGCCGGGAACAATTATTTGCGCGGTTTCAAACGATTTCAAAAAAGACCACCACAATATTCCGTGGCTCAATTATGCATACGATGGGCAGGAAGACAGCAGCAACGAAACACGGCTTCAGGCATTTATGCACCAGGCAAAGGAATATTCGGCAACAAACGGGTTCGATAAACCGGTGAACTGGTTTAAAACTGTTGAAAGCGTTGGATGAAAAAATTACTGATAAACATACAATTTTGAGGACGGTTATCTTGTTCGATATCCTTATGTTATATAATTTCGCGGCGATCTTATAAAATTTGTTTTTAAATTTCCAAAACAATTAAAATCGAAAAAAATGATGAGAAATTTTATTCTTGCAGCTATTACTGCTGTTTTTGCGATGGCATCGAATGCACAGTCAAATTCAGAAGAAATTGATTTAATGCAAAGTATTTATGGCATGCAAAAAAGAGACCTTATTGCAAAACACATAAAAATTGAAGCCGGACATGCAGACCTGTTCTGGCAAATGTACGATGAGTATGAAATTGCACGTAAGGAAATAGGATTACAACGTGTTAATAATATTGAATTATATGCTGAAAAGTATGAAAAATTGACAGGCCCTGATGCGGATGCTATTATTAGGGCTTCAATGGATGTCCAGAAATCGTTCATCAGCCTTTGGGAAAAAACGTACAAGAAAATGGCAAAGTCAATTTCACCGGTAACAGCAGCCCAATTTATTCAGGCTGAAATGTTTTTCGAAAATATGGTACGACAGGAACTTTCATTGAATATTCCTTTAATTGGCGAGTTTGAAACAAAATAAACTAAATGAACTGAGCAGGCTGGCCAGTGGCCGCCAAAACCGCGCTCCAGGCTACTCCCGTTGTTTCCATTTTTTTTGTGCGACTTGTTAGCAATTCAATCGGAACATGAATAAATTTATCATGCAGGTAACCAATTACAAGTCCTGTTTTTCCGGCCATGGCAGCATGAACCGCATTGCGTGCAAAAAGATCGCATAAAATAGAATCTTCAGCATTTGCAGGGCTGCTGCGGATAATATAACTCGGGTCGATATAACGCATAATAATTGGTATCTGTTCTGTTTTGAAATAATTTTCAATATTTTCCTTCATAAACAGCCCTATATCTTTCAATAAAACATTTCCTGACGCATCCCGTTTATTGTCTGAACCTTCCAGCAAATCCTGACCTGCGCCTTCGGCAACCACAATTAAGGCATGTTTCCGGTTAATAATCCGCTGTTTCAGAGCTTTCAGAAAGCCACTGTCGCCTTCGAGTTTAAAAGGTACTTCAGGTACAAGTGTAAAATTAACATCCTGGCTTGCCACTGTTGCACCCGCAGCAATAAATCCTGCGTTCCTCCCCATCAATTTAACAAGCGAAATTCCATTTTCAATACTTCGCGCCTCAATGTGTGCCCTGTCCAGAACAATCGCCGCTTCCTGGACGGCTGTGAGGTAACCAAACGTACGTGCCACAAATGCAACATCGTTATCGATGGTTTTGGGAATTCCCACCACCGATAAAGCATGGCCGCGTTTTTTTGCTTCCTGAAACAGAGCGTTTCCTCCCCGTTGTGTTCCGTCGCCGCCAATGGTAAATAAAATGTTGATTCCCATTTTCACGAGGTTATCCACGGCACGAACAACATCAACCGGGCCCCGGGATGTGCCTAATACAGTACCACCTTCCTTGTGAATATCATCAACAAATTCATGGGTCAATGTAATTGGTTTGTTTGGTACATCGGGGTCAAGTCCGCTATATCCACCTTTAAAGCCAATTACTTCGTGAATCCCGTATGCATAAATCAGTTCATTGAACAGTGAACGGATTACGTCATTCAATCCGGGACAGAGTCCGCCACAGGTAACAATACCTGCACGGGTTTTGGCAGGATCGAAAAATAGTTTTTCACGCGGACCAGCCAATTCAAAATTCAAATTGCTTTTGGCGCTAGTTTCAGTATGATATACAATGTGTTCTGGTACCCGAAGGTTGTCGCTGATGGTTCGCTTTATTGGTGATTTGAATTTTGCTTCGCCAAGATGGGTAATATTCATGATTTGATTTTTTTTTAGAATGAATTCAAAAATAATAAAAAGGATGGATAGTGGCAGTCGGGTGCGGCGATTTGCAATCGCCGTGTTTAAAAAATCGCGGTTGGATACCGTGACACCCAAGTTGTGTTGCACTCAGAATGGATAGCCTGTGGCAAGATTAAACCTGAATTTGTTAAATACTTCATTAAAATGGTTCCAGTTTCCATCTCCGTCGTCGTACGGGAACCGCAAAGGTAAACCAAAGTCGGTGCGAAGAATAAAAAAGTCGAAATCAAAACGTAGGCCAACACCGGTTCCAACTGCAAGTTGTTCAGTTAAGTTGTTCAGTTTGAATTGTGCACCGGGACGATTTTCATCAGGGTTTAGCAGCCAAACATTTCCCACTTCTAAAAACAGTGCGCCAAGCATAATTTCGGTCATCCTGAAACGGTATTCGGAATTAAACTCGAGTTTTATATCTCCGGTTTGGTCAACTAAACCATAATATTCTTCGGGTTTGTAACTTCCCGGCCCCAGCGATCTTGCTCTAAAACCCCGCAAACTGTTTGAACCTCCGATGAAATAATGTTCAACGTATGGCATTACCGATGAATTTCCGTAAGAAATACCTGTACCAGCATATAAACTTAATACAAGTCCTTCCCGGGTTGTGTTGGTGTAATAACGAACATCGACAGAAGTTTTTATAATCTGGAAATAAATATCGCCAAATATGATGTAAGGGCGTTCTTTATTGCCAATATGCATCAAAGCGTCAATTGTATTCCCAAATGTACTAACCATTCCCTGGAAATAGAATCCATCGCGCTCCCGGGTTGAGTTATCATGAGTAAAACTGTATTCTGTGCCATTGATATATTGCTCCTTAAAACTTTTTTTACATAAGGATTTGCTTTTATTGTTTAACACCGTTAAAAATACAATATAATTTCTGAACAAATTATTGTTGTCTAAACTGCACAAAATTTTATACCGAAACAGTTTTTTTTGATTTTGGCTTTATTAATCTCTGTGTTGGTAAAACAGAAGTTATACACGGTTTGACAACAATTTAAAAGTTTCAAAATGAAAACGTTCAGTGGGATTTCGAAAATGCTTGTAGTTTTTTTTTGCGCATTTTATATTTCAGGATACAGTAAGGAAAAAACTGATGTTGACACAGTTATTGGTAAGAATAACGATGTTTTTCCGAAACCCGACAAATACAACCTGAAAAACCCGCTTATGCTAAATATTACAAATCCTGTGTTACTTTCCATTCAATTTCAAACCATTGCTTATGAGCGGATTTTAAAAAACTAGCAGTCGTTCTCTGTGGCATTTGAGAAGTTTTCGTTGCCAAAATTTGGCGAGAATCTGGCCGACTCACTGGGAATGAATGCTAATTACAAAGATAAAGGGTTGCGTGTAGGTTTTGATTATTTATTTAAAGAAGGAGAACAAATACGCAGCTCCCCGGGGCGTTTACATCGGGCCATTTTATACTTTTAATTATTTGAACCGCAAAAATTCATGGTATCCTCAGGGTTTTAACAACGAAGTTTATACAAATCTTAAATTCAATATTAATATGGTTGGCGTTGAACTTGGATATCTGTTTGTTTTCTGGGATCGGATGGCAGTTGACATGATACTGATGGGGCCCGGGGTTGGTTTTTACAATATAAAAGCAGAAGTTGGGACTGATAAGGATGCTGCTGAAGAAGCAGAATTTTTTCAGAAACTGAACGACTTGCTTGCCGATAAAATCCCGGGGTATGATTAAGTTATTGAACCTGGAACGTTTGACACAACCAGTTCGGTAAGCACGGTGGATGTCGGTTTCAGGTATGTTGTGCGCATTGGTTACAGGTTTTAGGCATTCAAGCTATTCTTTGGATTTTATTTTTATTTCAGGAACGAACAGTTTTCTCACTGATTTGTTTACTTTTGCAGCATTGTTGCATTTGTTGATTTGTTGCATTGAATGACAGCCAAAGATATTTTACACAAGCATAATCTGATTCGCACCAGTTGCAGGCAAAGTATTATTGATACGCTTACTGACGCAGGAGTTGCCATTTCGGAAGAGGAAATTAAGCAAATTATTGGCGACACTTATGATCGGACAACCTTGTACCGGACCTTTAAAACACTGGTCGAAAGCGGGATTATTCATAAAATAGTAGTGGATAACCAGTTGGTAAAATATGCACTTTCGACAAGTAAAACCGATAGTGAAAATCACGTTCATTTTTACTGCAACAATTGCGGATTGGTTGAATGTTTGCCCGGAGCAGGACTCATTATTCCGGAACTACCCGATGGTTACACGCAAACAAATACTGAGTTGATTATTAAGGGAAATTGTAAAAACTGCAACAGGTAAATTCAACCTGATAACAGGTTTTTAAAATATGGTTTTATAGGAATAATAATGATAAGTAGAATATGGAAAATGTATGGATTGGAGCATTAGGAAGCACATTGCTGGTTAGTTTGTTGTCGTTTTCAGGTATTTTACTGCTTGCCATGCGCTCCAAACAACTACAAAAGATGATTTTTATTTTGGTGAGTTTTGCCGTTGGGGCGTTGTTTGGCAACACTTTCTTCATGCTCATACCCGAATCGTTTCATCAGATTGGAGAAAGCCAAACCATTGGAATTCTGATAATTTCGGGACTGATTGTGATGTTTGTGCTGGAAAAGTTTATCCACTGGCATCACAATCATAATGTTTCTGAAAAAGAAGTTACTGCGCCGCTGGGTTACATTAGCTTAATAACCGACAGTTTGCACAATTTTACCGATGGGGTATTAATTGCAGCCGCCTGGATGGCCTCTCCGGAAGTTGGAATAGCAACCACGCTGGCAGTTGTGGTTCACGAGATTCCACAGGAAATCAGCGATTTTGGTGTTTTGTTGCATGCAGGGTTTTCGAAGCGAAAAGCATTGTTTTTGAATTTTTTTGCTGCCTGTTCGGCAATATTAGGCGGTGTGCTGACACTGACATTGGGAACGCTGTCAGAAAAAGTTCTTACTTACATTTTGCCTTTTGCAGCAGGCGGGTTTATTTACCTTGCAGGTTCTGATCTTATCCCGGAGTTAAACCGCGAAAGGTCGGTTAAGAAAAGTTTGATTCAGTTTGCAGCAATCATTGCCGGATTGGTGCTCATGTTTTATATCAGTCTTCACCACGAACATCATCATAACGAGTCGGCTACACCCGGAATAGAAATGAACGACCACAACGATAATGACCATAACCACGAACATGAACATGGTCACGACCATGATCATTAGAAAAAGTGATTTACTCAAAACCTGAGCAGCACTTTCCCTTTACTCATATTGTTTTTGTAAGTTAAAATGGCTTTCAGAATTTTTTCGGGTGGAAATTGCTGATGAATAGTTGTTCCCAATTCGTTACCAATGAGCGACTGAACTTTTCGCAAGGTTAAAATGGTTTGAAGCATGCCTTTTTCATGCAGCCAGTTGGTAAGCCAGAAGCCCTGAATCTGGTTGCCGGTAAATATCAAATCGCCTGGTAAAATTTCGCAGGCATCAGCCGACAATCTTCCGTAAATGAACAATTTGCTGCCTTTGGGCGCAGCGCTTAACAATTGTTGGGGCAGTTTTCCTCCAACTGCATCAAATAAAATGGTTGCGTTTAATTGATGTGCCAATTCTTTCAGTTTGGTTTCAAAATCAGGTTCAGAGCTGTTTATTACAAATTCAGCTCCTTCCGATTTTAACATTTCAACCTGTTCATCGCGTCTGACAACCGAAATTACAGGGATTCCATTCTTTTTGCCAAGTTGAATAACCATTCTTCCCAAAGCGCTGGCTGCTGCGGTATTGATAATTCCCCGAAGTTTTTTTGACGGATTTGGCGTGTTTTTATAAACATCAAAAAAAGCGATTGCAGTCATCGGATTAACAAACATCATCGAACCCTGTTCCATCGAAACCTTTTTTAAAAGCGGCACACATGAACTTGCAGTTGTAACCATGTATTCGGCCCAGCAACCATTGAGTTTTGGTGAAGCAAAACAACATACTTTTTTGCCCAGCCAAAGTTTTGACAAAATTCCCTTTCCAGCGGCAACCACAGTTCCACTACCTTCGAACCCCGGAACAACCGGAAAAGGTTTTTTAATGCCGTAACCTCCAGTCAGAAAAGCCAGATCGGATGGATTGATTGGTGAAAAGTGCATTTTTACAAGCACCTCGCCCGTGCCCGGCCGTGGAACCGGGATGGTTTCTATTTTTGGTTGTGCGCCACTTTCAGCCAGCACAACCGCCTTCATTGTTGATGGGATATTTGTTTTCATGTGGCAAAGATAGTTCTTTCAGGGACACGGACTTACACAAGTCCACGATCTTTTCAATCTCAATTTAAAAACTAAAAAACCTTGAGTTAGGAAATTCAAAGTCCCCCAAGCGTTGGGACATGGACTTTCCTAAGTCCATGATCTTTTTCTTTTCCAAAGTCATTGTGGTTGTACTTCAAACCCGAAGGGTTGGAATGATTTTAGATATTATTTTACTGGTTTTTTTAAACCCACGAAATGCTCACATATCATACCTTCGGCATTTTAAATCCATTCCGTCGAATTATTGCTATAATAGTATCAGCCTTTGGCATTTAATGTATCAATTTGAATAAATCTGTTTTAATTGGAAAAACTTTTAACTGCTTTTTTTGTTTATCTTTTCAAACAATTTAAAAAACAAAAAAATGAAAAAAATAATTTTGATTTTAAGCATAGTAATAATGACAGGAACAGCAATGTCACAGCAATCGTTTTACGATTTTAAAGTGAAGGATATTGACGGGAAAGATTTTAACCTTGCTTCGTTAATAGGAAAGAAAGTTTTAGTGGTTAACACAGCATCGAAATGTGGATTGACTCCTCAATATGAGCAGTTACAGGAAGTGTATGAAAAATATGGCGGCGATAAATTTACAATTATCGGATTTCCGGCCAACAACTTTGCAAACCAGGAGCCCGGTACAAACGAGGAAATTGAGGAATTTTGCCAAAAGAACTACGGAGTGGCTTTCACAATGATGGAGAAAATTTCGGTTAAAGGCGATGATATGCACCCGCTTTACCAGTGGCTGACACAAAAAAGCAAAAATGGTGTTTTGGATTCGGAAGTTGGCTGGAATTTTCAGAAATACCTCATTGACGAAAAGGGAAACCTCGTAAAAATGGTTGAACCAAAGGTAAAACCCAACGACGAACAGATTTTGGGCTGGATAACAAAGTAGTAGTCAGATAAATTCAATTTACATGAAAGCCACTGTGAAAGAACATTTTGCTGTGGCCTTTTTTTATCATCTTTTTACCGATGACTCCCTCACCACAAGTTTCGTTTGAAGTACCACATTTTCAGCAAAACCGATACCTTTTTCTATGCACTCGAAAAACAAACGAGCGGCTTCCCTCCCCATTTGAAGGGTGGGATGGGTTACCGAAGTCAGCGCCGGATCAACCACGGTGGAATGAAATTCATCTGTAAAACCTACAATCGCAATGTCTTCCGGTATTTTCAATTTATGTTTTTTTATTTCTTTCATGGCTGCAAAAGCAATTGTGTCGTTGATTCCAAAAATAGCATCGGGAATCTGCTTCAAACCCAGTAATTTTTGGGTGGCAATTGCTGCTTCTTCTGCATTCAGGTTACATTCAACCAGTAATTCAGAATTAAACTGCAAACCACACTCCTTTAAACCCTTTAAATATCCATCTTTCCGGTGTTTCGAAATGTTCAGGTGGTCGGGGCCAGAAATATAGGCAATCCTCCGGCAGCCATTTTCGTAAAAGTGGCGGGTAACATTTTTGGCAGCTTCAACACCATCAACCGTAACCGACGGAACTTCGGGTAATTCGGGAACCCGGTCGAAAAAAACAAGCGGAATTTCATTTTCAACCAGCTTTTCGAAATGCTCAAAAGTATTGGTTTCCTGGCTGATGCAAACTATCAATCCTTCAACCCGTGATTTGAGCAGGTTATTAACCGATTCAATTTCTTTGTCACGGGATTCGTTGGATGAGGCAATAATGATGTAATACCCTTTTTCTTTTGCCACTTCTTCAATCCCGGAAATAATTGACGAGTAAAAATGCGTAACCAAATCGGGAACAATCACACCAATCATTTTGGTCTGCTGCCGCAGTAACCCCATGGCAAGCGGGTTGGGAATGTAATTCCTTTGAATTGCAAGCTCTTTTATTTTTAGTGTAAGTTCCGGGCTGATCATCGGATTGTTTTTAAGCGCCCT
>JBBIVS010000033.1:0-3919 GCA_037439605.1 Draconibacterium sp.
CGGATGGTATTGCTGAATGCCATTTATTTCAACGGAATCTGGACCAACAAATTCAACGAAAAAGGCACGCACAACCTTTCGTTTACCAAAACCAACGGAACAACCATTGAAGTTCCGATGATGAAAAAAGAGGAAAAACTTAATTATACAACAAATTCATTTTTCAGCGCTATAAAAATGCCGTACGGAAATGGACAATTCAATATGATCGTGATGTTGCCGGCCACAGGCAAAACATCACAAAATGTAATTGATGCACTTTCGTTTTCGAACTGGAAAAGCTGGATGGCAGAATTTGAAACTAAAAATCCGGTGGTGGTGACAATGCCCCGGTTCAAGTTCGCTTTCGAAATAAAACTGAACGTTGTTTTGAAACAATTGGGAATGAACAAAGCTTTTGAACCTTATGTGGCCAATTTTTCCAAAATTTCGGATACCGACTTGTACATCAGTTCAGCTGTGCACAAATCGTTTATCGATGTAAACGAAAACGGAACGGAAGCTGCTGCGGTAACTTCCATAACATTTACAACAACAAGCGCTGGCAACGAACCTCCAAAAACCTATTTTTATGTTGATAAACCGTTTGTTTTTGCCATTACCGAAAAAGACACCGATGCCATTTTGTTTATTGGCGAAGTAAATCACCCCTTGTATGAATAGAATAATCTTCACAAGCCATGAAACTAATAATTTTACTGTTCGCATTTGCTGTCATTTTTATTACTTCCTGCCAAAATGATGAGGAAATAATTCTCGAAGAAATCGGGTTGGTTGTGGATTATGCAGGCGCCGGAAACTGCGGTTTTGTAATAGAACTTGAGAATGGAGGCCGTATTCAGCCGCTCTATTTCCCTGAGGGATTTACTTTTTCACAAGGTCAGCGAATTCATGTTCAATATGTTAAACTTACTTCGGTTGTATCGCCTTGCGACCGTGGAACACCCGCAGAAATTGTGTTTATTGAAGAATTAAACTGTGCTCCATATGTCGATTTGTATTTCAGCAACTACGACAGCCTGGAGCGCGATCCCATTTTTCTTCATGAAGCTTTTGTGGATGGCGACTGTTTGCAAATAAAACTTTCTTACAGCGGTGGGTGCAAAACCCACACCATCGATCTGGCACGAATGCACCTTTGGACTGCAAGCAGTTCAGCAGTTCCGACCTTCGAAATCAGGCACAATGCCAACAGCGATATGTGCGAGGCCTGGTTTACAAAGGAGCTGAGATTCGATTTATCATCGCTTCGGTTGGAAGGGAAAAAGGAGTTTGTGCTGACTGCCAAATTAACGGATGGAAAAATTTATAATCAGTTGTTTGAATTAAAATAGAGAAGATGGCAGTCACCGATATTTTGCTTCTCGGAAATCCCCTGCTTTATGAAAAGTCAGAACTTGTGCGGAAGGAAGAATTGCATTCTCTTCTGCCAAAAATTGATTTGATGTTCGATACGGTGCTCGATTTCAGATACAAATACGGCGCTGGCCGTGCAATTGCCGCCCCGCAAATTGGCCTGATGAAAAGAATAATTTGCCTTAACACCGATAAACAGGTGGCAATGATTAATCCCGAACTCAGTAATTTGAACAATGAAATGTTTGAGGTTTGGGACGACTGCATGAGTTTCCCTAACCTGCTTGTTAAAGTGATGCGGCATAAAAATCTCACCCTTTCCTTTTTCGATTTAAACTGGGAACGCCAAACCTGGCATTTGGAAGATGATATGGCAGAACTTATACAACACGAATACGATCATCTGGATGGAATCCTGGCCACACTGCGGGCAATCGACAATCAATCTTTTCTCTGGAAGCCATAAAAAAAGCTGCCCGATCCGGACAGCTTTTCTATTCATATTTTTAAATATTAGAAAATGCTGTATGAAAGGCCGATAGCAAAACCAATATTTTCTTTATCGTATGTTTCAGAATAACCATCAAATTTTTTGGTAGCATCTTTATAAACTGTAAAAAGCATACCAGCATCAAGAGTTAAGGCATCTGTAACTTTCCACTGAAAACCTAAACCTCCTGTATTCGAAGAATTACTGTAGCTAAAATCACTTTGGTACTGCTCACTTACACCTGATGTTGTTTGCATTCCACCAATACTAACTGCAAAGTTGTCAGAAATATTGTATTGCAAACCAAGTGCAAGCTCCCATGAGTTTTTATCTATCGTTCTTTCTTGTCCGTAAACATTACCACCCCAATTTACGCCTTTATCAAAAAAACTTGTAAATGAAAGTTGAACGCTAAATGCATCACTGAATTTATTATTAACCCCTATTGCCAAAACAGATGGGATATCACTGCGAGATTTTTGTTTATCCTTAAATAAACCTGTACCATCAACTTTAGTGTCGTTGGTTAACTGAAGTATAGTTTTGTGCTCGTATTTTATCCCAATGTTTAAATTGTCATTTGGAGAAATATTTAATCCAATAATCGGAGTATAACCAGTACCGGTTTGTTTGGTATCCACCTCTTTATTTGCAGTTGCAGCAGCATTTGCCGACATCGCTCCGGCCCTTGCAGCAAGTACAGGAGCAGCAGCAGCTAAAGCTCCTTGTGCAGCTTGAATATTAATTGCACCAATTTGAGATGCGGATAATCCTGAAGCACCTAATAAAGCCTGAACTTGGGCAACTTGGGCAGTGGTAAGACCAACTGCCGTACCGTTCGCCAAAGGAACGCTTCCCCCGCCACCAGCAATAATTGGTTGTAATCCGGCAGCAAAAGCAGTTGCCCCTGTCGACCATGTATTTAAGGCAGTTGCCGCATCAGCAAAAAATTGCGGGGCGGATTGAAGACTACCGTTGTACGCCGCTCCAAATGCCGGTTGATTTGGATTTATCTTAATATCTTTTAAATATCCATTGTAAGTATTGGTTGCCAGATTTACACGTAAACCTGCCGAAACCGAAATTACATCGTTTATGGTATAACTTCCATTAAGCTGAACCCCCCAAAACACACTTGTTCCTTCAAAAAAGATACTACTTGAATAATCCTTGGTTGGTATTCCACTTTCTGATAATTTATTGGGAATTGCAGCAATCTGCGATTCAAATGACGGTAATCCGGTGTCGTATTTTGCACCGCCTCCGCCACCAACCGGGCCAACCATAATAGATAACGCCAGTTTATCTTTTTTCCAGGCTGCATACAAATCGGGAAATACAGGAGCAGAAATTTTCCCAATGTACTCCTTTTCCTTTAAATATGGAAAACCACTTGTAATAGTACGGGTTTGAAAAATACTCTGATTATGGAGTCCTAAATGAAATCCATCTTCCATTTTCACAATACCAGCAGGGTTAAAATAAACTGCATCTAACTGAGTAGACGCATTACGGGAAAGCATTCTCACAAATTGCGCACTTTGGTTTGTATTTGTCAAAATACCTCCTGCAAATGACAATTGGGCAAGCATTAATAATGCTACAAAAAATGTAAGTTTTTTCATTAATTCTGGTTTTTAATTTGAATAATCACATTAACAAAATTCAATTATTTTGAGATAAAATTATCGATGGTAGCTGACTTAATATGACGACAAAAATAGAACTAATAATTTAATCGCAAAACATTTGAACTGATTTTCAATACATTAAAGAACATTCAAACAAATGCGTCATGTATTCGACTTTTTGCATACAAAAAAGCCCGAGAGAAAACTTCCGGACTTTTTAAAATTTTAAATATGAATTACCTCGTCATAAGCCGCTGCCGCGGCTTCCATAATGGCCTCACTCATTGTGGGATGCGGATGAATTGTTTTCAGCAATTCATGCCCAGTAATTTCAAGTTTTTTTGCTACCACCATTTCGGCTATCATTTCTGTAACATTACCGCCAATCATGTGTGCACCAAGGAGTTCGCCGTATTTGGCATCAAAAATCAATTTAACAAAA
>JBBIVS010000033.1:3929-13659 GCA_037439605.1 Draconibacterium sp.
GCTGCACTGGCTTTTCCGCTTGCCGAATATGGAAATTTACCAACCTTGATTTCGTAACCTGCTTCTTTCGCTTTTGCTTCCGTTAAACCAACCGATGAAATTTCGGGATTTGTGTAAGTACAACCGGGAATATTTCCATAATTGATTGGTTCAGGATTCAGTCCGGCAATTTTCTCAATACAGACAATACCTTCAGCCGAAGCAACATGCGCCAACGCAGGACCGGCAACGATATCGCCAATGGCATAAATTCCTTCAACATTGGTGCGGTAAAACTCGTCAACCTTCACCCTGCCGTTTTCAGTAACAACTTTCATCTCTTCAAGGCCAATTCCTTCGGTGTTCGGTGTAATTCCAACTGCCGAAAGCACAATATCGGCTTCAATAATTTCCTCGCCTTTTTTGGTTTTAACAGTAACCTTGCATTTATCGCCCGACGTGTCCACTTTTTCAACCGATGAACTGGTTAAAACATTCATTTTCATTTTTTTGAAAGAGCGTTCCAGTTGTTTAGCCACTTCTTCATCTTCGTTCGGAACCGCGGTTGGCATAAACTCCACCAGCGTAACTTTCGTTCCGATGGATTGATAAAAATAGGCAAACTCACTTCCGATAGCTCCCGAACCCACAACTACCATACTTTCAGGTTGTTTATCGAGTGTCATTGCTTTTCGGTAACCAATAATTTTTTTACCATCGAACGGAAGGTTGGGCAACTCACGCGAACGCGCACCTGTAGCCAGAATAATATGATTAGCAGTGAATTTTGTTTTATTACCTTCCGAATCGGTTACTTCAACAGTATTTTTACCAGCCAGTTTGCCAATACCAAAAATCGATTCAACTTTATTTTTTTTGAATAGGTACTGAATCCCTTTGCTCATCCCTTCTGCCACATCGCGGCTGCGTTTAACCATTGCGGCAAAATCGGGTTTAACCTCGCCGCTAATTGAAACGCCGTAATCGGCGGCATGAACAGCATATTCGTACGCCTGAGCGCTTTTCAGCAAAGATTTTGTTGGAATACAACCCCAGTTGAGGCAAATTCCTCCCAGGTTTTCCTTTTCAATAACAGCCACTTTCATCCCCAACTGAGCTGCGCGAATTGCCGTTACATATCCGCCAGGGCCGCTTCCAATTACAATTACATCGTAATTCATTTTCTATTTTTTTTTGATTATTATTTTTATGCCACTATAACATTTTCAAAATTGAAAGGTTTTTTGAAAATTATTCACTCCTAAAACTATGATTTTAAAACTATGTTTACTTTTCGTTTAAAAGTATTTCAATATTGTTTTTTAATTTAGGCAAATGATTTATTATAACTGCCCAAATTGTTTCATCGGTTATACTTCCGTATGAATGAATAATAAAATTCCTCAAACCAATATACTTTTACTTTCTTCAATTAAAATTTCAGGACTTCTGTTTACAATTCTATTTGTTGCTTCTTCTATTATTTCTAAATCACGTTCAATCGCTCTTTTAACAACGATATTCGACTTATAAAATTCAATTCTTTTCTCCTTGCATTCAAAAAAAAGATTCAATTTCATCTATTGCAACTTTTATATCATGAAGCCATTTGAGAGTTTTCTCGTCCATAAAGCAACTTTTTATTATTGTCAATAGAATTTTTTAAATACGGATTTTTAATCGCCTGTTCTTCAAGTAAGTCAACAGGTTTGTTAAAAATTGATTCCAAGGAATCCTTTAATGACAGCAGATTATGGAAATAAAGATATAAATTCATATCAGAAAATTTTACAAGAATATCCACATCACTGTTTTTATTCATATTGCCCGAAGCAGCCGACCCAAATAAGTACATGGTTTCCACAAAATGAATTTTGCAGGCAGAGTTAATTCTTTCTTGTATTTCATTACTGATAATCATTTTTCAAAATTAACTATTCTTTTTGAAAGAATTCAAATTTAACTAAATCAGATCATTACAATTATTCTTCAAAATTGCATATAATTCCTTATCTCATTTTCGAATACATCTGTAACAATTCTCCGGCAGCCATAAACGAACTCAGTTTATCTTCAAGTACTTGTTTTTCAAGTTCCCTGATTTTTGTTTTTATAATCGGATCATCATAAAAATTACGTCGCAACTGCTCCTGAATGGTTTCGTGCATCCAATAGGTAGCCTGCTGATTTCGTTTTTTCTTGAAATACCCGTTTTCGAATGTCAGCGCTTTATACTTTTCTATTTGTTCCCACACTTCTGCTATTCCCTTTTTTTCCGTTGCCGAACATGTAAGCACATTGGGTTCCCAGCCCGAATCCTTTTTTGGGAAAAGATGAATCGCGTTATGATATTGAATTCTTGCCAGTTGAGCTTTTTCAGCATTGCCTCCATCGGCTTTGTTAATGGCAATTGTGTCGGCCATTTCCATAATTCCGCGTTTAATTCCCTGCAACTCATCGCCAGCCCCGGCCAACATTAACAACAGAAAAAAATCGGTCATCGAGTGTACGGCAGTTTCACTCTGCCCCACTCCTACTGTTTCAATAAAAATGTGGTTAAACCCTGCTGCCTCACATAAAATAATGGTTTCGCGGGTTTTCCGTGCAACTCCCCCCAGTGAACCTGCCGATGGGCTTGGCCTGATGTAGGCGTTCCTGTCACCCGACAACTCTTCCATACGGGTTTTATCGCCCAAAATACTTCCTTTGGTACGCTCGCTGCTGGGGTCGATAGCCAAAACAGCCAGTTTCCCACCTCGTTTTGTTATGTAACTTCCAAGCGCTTCAATAAAAGTGCTTTTGCCAACCCCCGGAACTCCGGTGATGCCCACCCTCATTGATTTTCCGCTATATGGCAAACATTGTGTTATAATTTCCTGTGCGAGTTGCTGATGTTTTGGGTTTGCGCTTTCAATCAGAGTAACCGCTTTGCTTAAAATGGTTATATTGCCATTCAAAATACCACTCACATATTCATTTACCGCCAACAAATTCCTTCTTTTGTTCAGAAAACGTCTCACCGATTCGTGATTTACCGTTTCGGGCTGAGGTATTCCTTCATTTACTTTTAAACCCTTAAAATCAGGATGGTTTTCAATATGGTGATGTCTGTCGTAATTCGGCATTTAAACTTTTTTAGCTGGTGTAAAAGTATTACAAATCGACAAATTCCGATCAAAAAAAGGTGTTGCAAAATTCTACTGCAACACCTTTTTATTAAAAATATTTAAATACTGAATTTAAGCGTCAGCGTTAATGTTACACGAAACCCGCAAAGTTGATGTAGGATTTTTTGGATCGTTTGTAATCACAGTAATTGATTTGCTTTGCCGTCCTCGTTTTCCACGCGAATCAAAAGTTACTTTAATCGGGACAGTCTCTCCTGGTGCAACTACCTTTTTCGAAGGAGCAACTGCGGTACAGCCACACGAAGAACGAACATTGCGAATTTGCAAATCAGATTTACCTGCGTTGGTTAAATTAAAGGTGTAATCTTTTTTATCGCCCTGTTTCATATCCCCAAAATCGAAGTCAAGCGTATTAAACTGGGCAACCGGCGCGCTTGCCAGTTGAGCCGGTGTTAACTGTGAAAAATCTTCCTCGATGGTAGCGCTAACGCCAACCGAATTATTGTAATCTTTACTTCCATCGATGGAAAGATAAATGCGGTGCGATGCAAATCCGTATGTATCGGCCAATTTCGCGTTATAAGTAACGCTCATCACTCCTTTCCCTTTGGCAGGTATGGTTTCGGGCGTAACTTTAACTGTTAAATGCGAAGGCACTGTTTGCAGTTCAACCTTAACTGGTTTATCAGTGTCGTTTACAAGTTCAAGTCCTTTTGATTCAACCGCATTTTGTTTAATCTGGGCAAACGAAATGTGGTTTGTTTCAGCCCTCAGCGGACCAATCTCGCGTGGATATTTTTCAGCAAGTGTTTTTTCCCTTTGTTCAACCTGGCCCGAAATGGTTAAATTGACCGTTGCATTTTCAGCATTCGAACCAACTGTTACAGACTTGGTAAAAGCGCCCGGACGGTTTTTAGGATCGTAACTTACAGTAATTTCACCTGAACCGTTTGGTGCAATCGGGTCCCGCGTCCATTTAGGCGTAGTACAGCCACATGATGCTTTTACGCTGTTTAAAATCAAAGGCGCGTTTCCTGTGTTTTTAAATTTGAAAGTTGTGGTTTGTATTCCCGCGGCTTCCATAAACGAACCAAAATTATGGTCTGTCTTTTCAAAAGTAATTTTTGGCTGTGCATTTACCATGCCAGCGCTTAATGCAGTCACTAAAAAAATCACCGCAATTGTATGTAAAATTTGTTTCATAAATGGTGTGTTTTTAAATTGTGGAATAATTCTTTTACTTTGTATTCACAAAAGTATTGATGCTGTGCGTATATTCATGTTAAACCAATGTAATAAATTGTTAATGAAGTGTTAACTGCCGGCATCAGGTTAATAATTTCCTGGATTGGTTTTTTTAAATTTCGAAAATGAAGGGCAAAACATTAAAATACATCATTTTGCTGGCGGCAGTTTCGGTTGCCGGGGTTTTTCTGATTCAATTCGGATTTTTAAAAAGTTCTTACAATTTCACCGAAAAACGATTCAGGGAAAGCACAAGTGTAGCGCTAAAGGAGGTTGCCTGGCAGGTTCTGCTTGAAAGCGGCTATACTTCAAGTTTCGACAGTATTAATCCGGTTGAAATTGTTTCGGGAAACTACTACCTTGTTAACATAAATTCAGCCATCGATAAGGAACTGCTTAAAAAACACCTTATTGAAGAGTTTAAGAAACACGAAGTGTACAACGACTTTGAGTTTGCTATTTTTGATCCGGTCTCGGAACAAATGGATGAGGGAATTTTAATTTCAAACGGCGAAGAAAAACCTTCAACTTATAATTTTAAAACCAATGGAAATTACAGGTATTATTTTGGTATTCATTTTCCAAACCGGTCGTCTTTTTTTGTTTCGCAGCTTTCAATCTTGTATTTTTTAACAGCCTTGCTTGTAATTATTGTGCTGTTTTTTGGATACACGCTTACTGTAATCATCAGGCAGCGCCAACTTTCCGAAGTTCAGAAAAATTTTATCAATAACCTTACACACGAACTTAAAACACCAATTTCATCGATTTCCATTGCATCGAGTGTAATAAACAACGAGGACATTTTAAAAACACCGGAAAGATTGTTTACTTATGCACGGATAATTCAGGAACAAAATACAAGATTATCAAAGAATGTAGAGAAGGTTTTAAATCTGGCTTCGCTCGAAAAAAACAGGATTCATTTAAATCTCGAAGAAATTAATCTGAATGAAATTCTAACTGAAATTGCTGCTCAGTTTAAACAAACTGATTTTGGCCAAAAGGCCAATGTTAAAATTTTCCTTAATGACTTAAAAATAAATATCTTAACCGACCGTTTTCATTTTTCGAATTTGATACTCAACATTTTGGAAAATGGCGTAAAATACTGCGAACAGCAACCTGAATTGCAAATTTTGGTAAGTCAGAAAAAGAAATGGATTGAAATTGGATTTGCTGACAACGGAATCGGAATTCCGAAAGAGCATCGGGAAAAGATATTTACCAAATTTTACAGGATACCAACCGGAAATGTTCATAATGTGAAAGGTTTTGGGCTTGGTCTCGATTATGTGCAAAAAATTGTATCGGCCCATAAATGGAAAATCAAAGTAAGTGAAAATCCGGGCGGAGGCAGTATATTTACACTTTCAATTCAAAAATTAAAATGAATAAATCAGATGTGAGAATATTGCTTGTTGAAGACGATGAAGCGCTCCGGTTTATTGTAAAGGACAATCTTGAACAGCACAATTATGAAGTCGAAGTGGCTGAAAACGGCGAAATTGCGATTGATCTTTTTAACCGGCAAAAATTTAATTTGGTGCTTCTTGACGTGATGCTCCCGAAAGTCGATGGTTTTCAGGTGGCAAAAAACATTCGCAAAAGCGATGAACACATACCGATAATATTTCTCACTGCACGGTCGATGACTGAAGATAGAATTACCGGATTAACGCTGGGGGGCGACGATTATATTCCAAAACCTTTCAGTATGGAGGAGTTATTGCTGAAAATCAAGATATTCCTGAAACGCTGCAATGCACAATCATTTGTAAACAAAACGGTTTCAAGGGCGATTTCGATCGGAAATTTTGAATTTTACCCCGATGATTTAACCCTTTCGATTAATGGAAATTCGAGAACACTCACATTGAAAGAATCGGAGCTGATAAGGTATTTTGCATCGAATGCCAACAAAGTTTTAAGCCGAAACGAAATACTGGAAAATATCTGGGGGTCCGACGATTACTTTCTGGGCCGCAGCCTTGATGTTTTTATTTCGAGGTTGCGAAAATATTTTCAAGCCGACCCGAACATAAAAATTACAAACCTGCATGGAATCGGATTCCGTTTCTCGGTAAAAAATGAGCAATAAAATTATGACTACATACCAATTAATAGTGCTGATTATTGCCGGTGTCATGTCGGGGTTGCTGGCCGGTGTTTTTGGCGTGGGCGGCGCAATAATTGTGATACCGGTGCTGGTATTTATTTTAGGCTTCAGCCAGCACGAGGCTCAGGGTACGAGCCTCGCGTTTATGCTGCCACCTGTTGGAATTTTGGCAACCTGGAATTACTGGAAAGCCGGGCATGTAAACTGGAAAATCGCACTTATTTTATCGCTTACCTTTGTGGTAGGGTCTTATCTTGGTTCACACCTGTCTATTAACATTTCCGACAAAACTTTACGCCGGCTTTTTGGCGTTCTGATGATTGTGGTTGCCATAAAAATGATTTTTTCGAAATAGGTGATAAATTGAATTTAACTTAATTTCAAATAAATGCATTTTCATGTAAAAAGTTAATCCATATTTTGGATGAGATAAAAAAAGGACTATTTTTGCAGTCCGAAAAAAAGAGTACAGAATAATATAAAAATCAATAGAAATGAAAAGAACATTTCAGCCATCGAACAGAAAGAGAAGAAACAAACACGGTTTCAGGGAAAGAATGTCAACAGCCAACGGACGTAAAGTTCTGAAAGCCCGTCGTGCAAAAGGAAGAAAAAAATTAACTGTTTCGGACGAACCGAGACACAAAAGATAATCAGATAACTTCACATCTTTTTGCGGGAAGGTAAAGAATTGTTTCTTTACCTTTTTGTGTTTATTGAAGTTGACAAACGGGCCCCGCCTAACCTTCACAAATGGTGGAACAATAAGATAACCAATGCAAGTTTAAAAATGAATTTACATCAGAATATTATTAATTCACTGAAAATACCCGACCCGTTAAAAACAATTGCCGGGAAAGTATTCAATTCAGAATCAATATCAACCGCCGATGCGCTTGAATTGTACAACTCTTCAAACCTTGCATTGCTGGGAGTTTTGGCAAGTGTTGTAAAAAAAAGGTTAAGCGGTGAATATGTTTTCTTTAACCAGAATTTTCATATCGAACCTACCAATATTTGTGTAAACCATTGTAAATTCTGCTCCTACCGAAGGCGCGAAGGACAAAAAGGCGCGTGGGAATGCAGCATCGAAGATATAGTTGCCGATGTTAAACGGTTCACTGCAAAGGGAGCCACCGAGGTTCATATTGTTGGCGGAGTGCATCCCAACCGCGACATTAATTTTTATGCCGATATGCTCAAGTCGATTAAAAACTGTGCGCCAAATCTGCATATTAAAGCATTTACCGCGGTTGAAATCGACCAGATGTGCCAAATGGGGAACATTTCGGTTGAAGAAGGATTACAAAAACTGAAAGCTGCCGGACTTGAATCGATGCCCGGTGGTGGAGCCGAAATTTTTGATGAAACAATCCGCGCCGAAATTTGCCCCGATAAAACCGGTTCTGCAGAATGGCTCCGTATTCACTCGGTTGCGCACAAAATTGGAATTCCAACCAACGCAACCATGCTTTACGGGCTGCTCGAAAATTACGAACACCGGGTTGATCATATCAACCGTTTACGTGAATTACAAAAACAAACCAACGGTTTCAATGCATTTATTCCGCTGAAATTTAAACGCGAAAACAATGCCTATTCACACATTAAAGAATCAACGTTAATCGAGGATTTAAAAAACTATGCTGTTTCGCGTATTTTTCTCGATAACATACCTCATTTAAAAGCCTACTGGCCAATGATTGGCAAACAGGCCGCGCAACTTTCGCTCAGTTTTGGCGTCGATGATTTGGACGGAACAATCGACGATTCAACTAAAATATATTCAATGGCGGGAGGAGTGGAAAATCCAGCGGCAAGCCGTGCTGAGCTTATTCAGATAATTAAAGATGTGAAGCTGATCCCCGTTGAAAGAGATACGCTTTACAACATTCTTGAAACCTTTTGAACTAATTTTAACCGGAAAAACCAAAATTTCCGTTTTCATATATTTTTTGGGCTATTTTTGTTTTTCGAAAATACCGACAGAAATTAACATGAGTTTAAAAAATTTCCTTACCAGCCGGGTATTCCTTAAACATTTGGTTTTAGCATTTTTAATGGTGCTGGTCATTATAGTAATTACATTACAACAGTTAAAATCGTACACACATCACGGACAGTCATTTCCTGTTCCTGATTTTGAAGGGAAGACCTTTCATGAAATCGAATCGCTCGCCGAACAATATAACGTTGAATATGATATTATTGACTCTGTTCATGTTGACAGCGCCAAACCGGGTGTTGTGGTTGATCAGGTTCCGGTAGCAGGTGCACGCGTAAAGCGAAACCGCATTGTATTTCTTACCATTAATTCAACCGTACCTGAAAAAGTAACATTGCCAAAACTTACTGATATTTCGCTCAGACAGGCGCAGGCATTAATTGAAAACTGCGGTATTGTACTCGGAAATATTTCTTATGAACCATCGGAATACAACAACCTGGTTTTAAAGGTGCAACAAAACACAAAGGAATTAAAACAGGGAGATATTATTTTTAAAGGAAGCAGCGTTGATTTGGTTATTGGCAGCAGCAGCGGAAACCAGGATACTCCCCTGCCCAATTTAACAGGGCTTACTTTAAGCGAAGCTGAAAATTTACTAAAAACCAACCTATTGAATACAGGTGTACTGATTTACGACGGAACAATTATTACCAGCGATGACACCCTGTCAGCTTTTATCTGGAAACAATATCCTTCGATTAAAAATACACGGATTGTGAGTCTCGGAACAACCGTTGATTTATGGTTTACACTCGACTCGTTAAAAATACGGCAACCCATCCCGCAGTTTACTGAATAAATTAATGAAAGATTTTACTGAAGATATTGATGATATTGAAGACATTGAAGAAGGCGGGTTATTTGAACATTACCGGTTAAAGGCAGATCCCGGCCAATCGCTTTTGAGGGTTGATAAATTTTTGTCGAATCAGATTAAAAACGCCTCGCGAAGCCGGTTACAGGCTGCAGCCGAAGCAGGTTGCATTCTGGTAAATAATGTAGCGGTAAAGTCGAACTACAAAGTAAAACCTAACGACGAAGTGGTTATTGTAATGGATTATCCGCGACGCGAATTAAAAATCATTCCCGAGGAAATTCCATTAAATATTGTTTATGAAGACGACCAGCTTATTGTAATTAACAAGCCTCCCGGACTGGTCGTACATCCCGGACACGGCAACTACTCCGGCACTCTTGTGAATGCCCTGGCCTGGTACTTCAGGGATTTGCCTTTGTTTAACAGCGAAGACC
>JBBIVS010000034.1:0-236 GCA_037439605.1 Draconibacterium sp.
ATATACCGGAACATTGATTTGACTGCCAAGAACTTTCAACTGTTCAATAGCTGCAGGGCGATAAACGTCTCCGGCAACAAGCAGCGGATGCCGGCCTTTTTTGCTTTTAAGCATCAGCGCAAGTTTCCCCGAAAAAGTTGTCTTACCCGAACCCTGGAGCCCCGACATTAAAATTACCGTTGGTTTTCCTTTCAGGTTAATGTCGGTAAATTTGCCGCCCATTAAAACTGTAAGTT
>JBBIVS010000034.1:260-7171 GCA_037439605.1 Draconibacterium sp.
ATTGTCCCGGTTTTACTGCCGTCAGAACGTGCTGACCCAGAGCTTTTTCCTTGACATCGTCGGTGAATTTTTTCGCAATTTTAAAGTTCACATCGGCATCGAGCAATGCCCTGCGAATATCTTTCAGCGTTTCCGCCACATTAATTTCGGTAATGGTTCCCTGCCCTTTCAGCAGTTTAAATGACCGTTCCAGCCTGTCGCTTAAATTCTCAAACATCGTTTTTAATTCTTTTGAAAATGAGCCACAAAAATAGGGTTTAAAGTTTAAAATTGAACGATTAAATTAAAAAGTTTGGGTAAAGAGTGAAGTGGTTCATAAACTTTCTTTCTATTGGTTACCATCAAAACACCTGGTATTGTGTACTACAGGAAAGACCCTCAGCAACACTGCAACACTGCTTTCATGAATTTCACAGGTTGTTCGGCATGCAGCCAGTGGCCGGCATCAGGAATATCGATGATTCGCGATTCGGGGTAAATTTCTTTAATCATCGGTTCGTCTTCGGACAAAATGTACTTCGATTTCAATCCACGAATAAAAACAACCGGGTAACTGGTTATTGGAATGCGATCTTCGAGCCAGTTTTTATTTACACCGCTAACAATCTCGTCTAAATGACTGTATAAAACATCGGCATTAACCCGCCATTTGTATCGTTTGTGTATTTTATCGATTGCTACGTTTTTAAGCAGAAACTGACGGATGTTTTCATCGTCGATTTTTTGAGCCATAAAATCATCCACATCGTTTCTCGATTTTATTTTCGAGAAATCAATTTCCATCATGGCAAGCAGGATATTTTGGTGCAGGTAAAACTGGCTGTCTTCTTTCATCACAAGGTAATCTTTTGGGGCAATATCGGCAATCACAAGTTTTTCAACTTTTTCAGGATAGTCATAGGCAAACCACATGGCTGTTTTTCCTCCCATGCTGTGCCCGAGAATTGTTGCTTTTTCGATATGATGTTTTTCGAAAAATTCTGTCAAGTCGTCCCGCATATCATTAAAAGTGTGAGAGTTGGCAAAAGGGGATCGTCCATGATTCCGCTGGTCGATCATATACACCGTATGCTTTTCTGCCAAACGCTTTCCAATGTTTGCCCAATTGTCCGACGACCCGTACAAACCATGCACAATCACCAGCGGCAAACCGGTTCCTTCTTTTCTGTAAAACAACTCCACTTTTGGCCTTTTTACTTTAAACTCTGAACTCGAAACTCTGAACTATCTGAGGCATTCGAGATATTTCTGAATCGTTGTTTCCAATCCCAAATACAGCGCATCGGCAATTAGTGCATGCCCGATTGAAACTTCGTCAATTTCAGGAATATTTTTATAAAGATAACCGAGGTTTTCCAGGCTGAGATCGTGGCCGGCATTTACGTCGATTCCTATGTTTTTTGCTGCTCTTGCCGCGGCAATAAACGGTTCAATGGCCTTGTACCGGTCAATCGGATAAAGCGTGGCATACGGCTCGGTATATAGTTCAATACGATCGGTTTTTGTTTCGGCGGCCCCTTCAATCGCAATAATATCGGGGTTAACAAAAACAGAAGTTCTAATCCGGTTTTCCTGCAACCTTGAAATCACTTCCTTCAAAAAACTCAGGTTTTTCCATGTATCCCATCCATGATCGCTGGTACGCTGGTTGTGAGAATCGGGCACCAGCGTAACCTGATCGGGTTTCACTTCGGCAACCATTTTTAAGAAAGCTTCGCTGGGATAGCCTTCGATATTAAATTCGGTGTAAATAAATGGCTTAATTTCATAAACATCGTGCCTTGTAATGTGCCTTTCATCGGGCCTTGGATGAACCGTAATTCCCTGTGCACCAAACTTTTGACAGTTAATTGCTGCATCTTTTACGCTTGGTACTTTACCTCCCCGCGAGTTTCGCAGTGTTGCTATTTTGTTTATATTTACACTTAGTCTTGTCATAGCTTGATATTTTTGGCAGTGCAAGTTACAATTTTCGCAGTTATACACAGAATTAAAAAGTAAAGATTTTGCTGGCAGAAAAATTAATATCAGATAGTTTAACTTCGGTAAGCAGCACTGAAACAGGGAAAAAAGCGCTTAACGCAATGGACTTTTACAAGGTTTCACACATTCCGGTCGTGAATGGGACAAAGTATCTTGGGCTTGTTTCGGATAAATTAATTTATGATTTGAACCTGCTCGATTTGCCCATTGAAACACAACTTGAAAAACTAAATACATCGCATGTGCACCGTGAACAGCATATTTTTGAAGTGGCAATTTTAATGTATAAACTTAAATTAAGTGTTCTGCCGGTTCTCGATGCCGAACATTATTATTTGGGGGCTATCACTTTGTACGATTTGGCACGCAGGTTTGCAAAGCTTTTTTCGCTCGAAGAAATTGGCGGCGTTATTATACTCGAACTCAATGTTAATAATTATTCGTTGGCGGAAATCAGCCAGATAGTTGAAAGTAACGGTATCAAAATTTTAAGTTGCTTTCTCGACAGAAAACATGGCACAAACATGCTAGATGTTATCCTGAAATTGGATAACGATGAGTTATCGCCATTAATTCAGGCATTTATCAGGTACGATTATAATGTAAAGGCAGTTTATTTAGATCAATCGGAACTGAAGGATTTGTACAAAGACCGGTTCGACCAATTCATGAAATTTATGAATATCTAAAACATTTACAATGAAAGTAGCTGTTTTTGGCACAACTGTTCCCAATAGTTTTACACCTGTTTTAAATGAGTTTTTCGGATTCTTAAAAGCCAACAAAATCGAAGTTCAGCTTTTTCAGCCATTTTTATCGTTTTTGGTTGACGAATTGAAAACAGAACCTTTTTATACTTCAATCTTCAATTCATATCTCGATTTTAACAGCGACTGTGATTTCATTTTTAGCGTTGGCGGCGACGGAACTTTTCTTCATTCGGTATTGAATATCAGGAATTTCGACATACCTGTTGTAGGAGTTAACAGCGGCAGGCTAGGTTTTTTGGCCGACATATCGGAAAATCAGGTACAAAATGCGCTTACCAATATTTTCAACCGTAATTATGCCATTGTTGAACGAACAATGCTCCAGGTAAATTTTAAAGGGCATGAAAACCTTGATTTTAACTTCGCATTAAACGAAATGGCAGTGTTGAAAACAGATACATCATCGATGATAAATATTTCGGCTTATCTCGATAAGGAACTGCTTAACAATTACTGGGCCGATGGTTTGATAATTGCAACCCCAACAGGTTCAACAGCTTATTCGCTTAGTGTTGGCGGCCCGATATTAACGCCCGATTCCGAAAATTTTGTGATAACTCCACTCGCCCCGCATAATTTAACCATCAGACCGCTTGTTGTACCCGACAATTACGAAATAAAATTGAAAGTTGAAGGCAGGGGAACCCATTTTCTTACATCGCTCGATTTCCGGTCGGTTGCAGTAGATCTTTCAACTGTGATAAAAGTGAAAAAAGCCAGCTTTAAACTAAAAACAGTTCAGTTACCCGGACAAACTTTTTTCAGTACACTCCGAAATAAACTAATGTGGGGAATCGATAAAAGAAATTAGTGTGGAAATCCCGAATGGTCAATATTTTCGGCCAGCTTAACAATTTTTAATCTTCTTTTGGGTTTTATAATAATATTCGGGTACGATATTTTACGAATTATATTACTTTTGTACCTCTTTAAAGCTGGAATACGGCTAAGTTTGACAGCTTAAGTTCATTGATATTTAGTAAGTTACAACGAATTTTAAGATGTTGAAACTGAAATTTAAGGGCAATTTTAAGGTGAAAAACAAAGTAGTTTTTTATGCTTGAAAACCAACGTTTTTTTTGAAATAATTTGTATGAATAAAAGTACCTGAAACCATTGTCAATTAAACTATTTTGAATACCAAAATGATTAAAATATTATTGGTGTTTGCTGCAGTTTTGATAACTGTTTCAGGCCGTGCCCAGGTTACCGCCGATATTGGTATTTGGGGAGGAAGTTCGGTTTATTTTGGCGATATGGATGAAACCAACCCGATAAATCCGCTTAATCTGAATTTTGGCGGCTATTTCAGGTATAATTTTAATTCGAGAGTAGGTTTGAGAGCAATGTTTTTAACCGGGAGTTTTTCAGACGAAGGAGTCATTGAAGAAGTTCCGGCAACATTTAAAAAAAATGTTCAGGATTTTTCATTACAGGCTGAAATTAATTATCTGAAATACATACTTGGATCTGAAAAAACACCATTTACGTCGTATGTAACAGCAGGATTTGGAGTGGCATATTTCCCTTATGAAATGGATCCTGGATTTATTGCAAGTTTTAATCCCATTCATAACAAAGGAAATGCTCCAGTGAATGAATCGGTGGTAACGCCAACATTCCCTTTTGGAATAGGATTTAAATACACATTGGGGCAAAGACTGGGAATTGGGATTGAGTATCAGATGAGGAAATTATTCAGCGATAAACTGGATAATCTTGATGATCCCCTGGCTTATCAAAAAATAAATGGAGATGGAACTATAGAAGAAATTACTTATACTGACATGATTCATAACAACGATTGGAGTGGTTATTTGGGAATTCATTTAACCTATAAAATTTATATCGGGAAAAGAGCATGTCCGGCCTACGAAAGCAAAAACTAACAATGGAGTCGTTCAGAAACAGACTTGATAAAAACAGAATTCCAAAACATGTTGCCATTATTATGGATGGCAACGGCCGTTGGGCTGAAAAATATGGGAAAGCCCGGGTTTTTGGTCACGAAAACGGCGTTGAATCGGTGCGTTCGGTTGTTGAAGGCGCCGGCGAAATTGGAATTCAACATCTTACCCTTTATGCTTTTTCAACCGAAAACTGGGAACGCCCCAAAATCGAAGTTGAAGCACTGATGGAATTGCTTGTGCATGCCATCGACAATGAATCGGAATTACTGATGAAAAACAATGTCAGGTTGTCGGCCATTGGCGATTTAAGCAAAATGCCCTCAAAAGTTAAGGAAAGGTTGGATAGCTGTATCCGCTTTTTAAATTCGAACACCGGATTGAACCTGATACTTGCATTGAGTTACAGTTCGAAATGGGAAATAATAAATGCAGTTAAAAACCTGGCAAAGGATTCGGTCAGGGGAAAGATAAAACCTGAATTGATAAACAATGAACTGTTTGAAAACTATTTAAACACAAAAGGAACTCCCGACCCTGAACTATTGATCAGAACAAGCGGCGAGTTTCGGATAAGCAACTTTTTATTGTGGCAAATAGCTTACACTGAACTTTATTTTACCGAAAAATTATGGCCCGATTTTAGAAAGGAAGATTTATTTGAAGCCGTTTTCGATTTTCAGAACAGGGAGAGAAGATTTGGAAAAATAAGAGAACAGTTGACTTTGTAAATATAGAATTAACAGAATGCAGAAATCAATCATATTAGTATTCCTATTTTTGACAGTTTGGTTGCCCCGGGCATTTTCCCAGGAAAACGACAGCACCAACTTCTCTATTTACTATTCGAGCCCCGCGAAATATACCATTGCCGACGTACAGATTTCAGGGATAAAGTATCTTGATAAGTCGGTGCTGGTGCAGCTTTCAGGCTTGACCCCCGGCAGAGAAATTGAGGTACCCGGCGAAGCAGTTACAAACGCCATTAAAAAGTTATGGGGGCAGGGATTATTTTCCGATGTTAAGGTAACTGCAACTAAAGCAGTTAAAAATCAGATTTGGTTCGATATTTATCTTCAGGAGCGCCCAAGGCTTTCCGATGTTAATTTCATGGGGGTATCTAAATCGGAAAAAGAAGATATTACTTCGAAAGTGTTATTATTAAAAGGCAGTCAGCTAACAGATAACCAGGTAATTAACGCCTCGCGGATTATAAAAAATATATTTCTTGAGAAAGGATTTTTAAATACTGAAGTTAAAATTGTCCAACGCGATGATACAACTCAAAACAACAGCCTCATTCTTGATATTTATGTCGATAAAAAGGACAAGGTTAAAGTAAACGATATTTTTATCAACGGAAACAAGGAAATCAGTTACCTTACTTTGGAACGGGCAATGAAAAAAACCAATACAAAGTCAGTGCGTAACCTTTTTAAAACCAAAAAATTCCTGCAGGAAGAGTACAAAAAAGACAAGAAAAAGTTAATTGACAAATACAACGAAAAAGGTTACCGCGATGCCATCATTGAAAGGGATTCGGTTTATCAGGTAATGGTGGGGACAAAAAATAAACCGCGGGTCAATATCGAGCTCGATATTGACGAGGGTGACAAGTATTATTTTGGCGATATCAAATGGGTGGGGAACACAATTTATCCTTCTGATTATTTGAGCAACGTGCTGGGAATAAAAAAAGGAGATGTTTTCAATCAGAAAATCCTCGATAAACGATTGTTTGATAATGACGTTGGTTTAAACAACCTATATCTTGACAAAGGTTATCTGTTCTTCAATCTCGATCCCATCGAAATAAATGTAAATAACGATTCTATTGATTACGAAATGCGCATTTCGGAAGGGAAACAGGCGACCATAAACGAGGTGCGAATTGTTGGGAATACCAAAACTCATGAGCATGTTGCACGTCGCGAGTTAAAAACTTTCCCGGGCGATCTTTTCAGTAAAACACTTCTGATGCGTTCGTACCGTGAGTTGGCCCAATTGGGGCATTTCGATCCGGAAGCAATTGTTCCTGATGTTCAACCAAATCCCGAAAACGGAACTGTTGATATTGAATACCAGTTACAGGAAAAAGCAAACGACCAGATTGAACTTTCAGGAGGTTTTGGTGGAGGAATGTTCGTAGGTTCCATTGGATTGAAATTTGCCAACTTCTCGGTGCGGAATATTTTTAATAAAGAAGCATGGAGGCCTCTGCCAACCGGTGATGGCCAAACGCTCGGAATTC
>JBBIVS010000034.1:7181-7421 GCA_037439605.1 Draconibacterium sp.
GTTTTCAAACCAGCGGTAAATATTATCGCACGATAAGTCTGTCGTTTATTGAACCTTGGCTTGGAGGCAAAAAACCTAATTCATTTTCAGTATCACTGTCACATTCCCGCATTAATTACAGCGCCAATAAATATTACCAGACATACAATCCTTACGGCAGCGGATATGGAGGTTACAGCCCATACGGATATGGAGGTTACAGCCCATACGGATACGGCGGTTACAGTCCGTATGGTTATG
>JBBIVS010000034.1:7443-8822 GCA_037439605.1 Draconibacterium sp.
TTATGGCTATGATGGCTATGGTTACGGCGGGTACCCCCAGTATCAGTATAATTATGCATCGGAAAACACAAATGAAGCAAATGATCAGATTTGGGAAACAACGGCATTGGCATTGGGTTACGGGTACAGGTTAACATTCCCCGACGACTATTTTACAATGTATCATGAACTATCGTATGAGCATTATAACCTCAGAAATATGGGAAGTTATTTTTTCTTTCTTGCCGATGAAAACGGTCAGGTAAACGGAACCTTCAATAACCTGAGTTTTAAAACTGTTTTTGGCCGCAGTTCCATAGATAACCCTCTGTATTCGAGAAACGGTTCAAGTTTTTCAATATCACTGAAACTAACGCCGCCTTATTCCTGGTTTAGCGATACTGACTACAGCTCTTCCGAGATTTCGAATAACGAACGTTACAAATGGATTGAATATCATAAATGGTTGTTGAAAGGACAACTGTTTAACCCACTTTCGAAAAACACAAACCTGGTTCTGCGGACTGCCTTTGAAATGGGATTTCTGGGCTATTATGATCAGTACAGAAAATCGCCTTTTGAAGGGTTTATTGTTGGTGGTTCGGGAATGTCGGGATATAATATGTACGGAACTGATTATGTTGCTTTGCGTGGATATAAAGATTATAGTCTTAGTCAATCAAGCAACGGATCAAATATGTATTCGAAATTCACCCTCGAAATGCGCTACCCGATAACCCTGAAACCCAGTGCAACCATTTATGCACTTACTTTTCTTGAAGCAGGTAATGCCGGGATGAGTTTTCATGACTATGTGCCGTATAAATTATACAGGTCAGCCGGTGTGGGAGTCAGGATATTCCTGCCTATGTTTGGATTAATGGGTATCGATTGGGGTTATGGCTTTGATGAAGTACCCTGGAACAGCAGCGCTAACGGCGGACAGTTCCATTTTGTTATCGGGCAGCAATTCTAATGTTTAAGTTTTGGCATAAATTATGATATCAGCAATAGGGTTAAACAAAAAAAGGAGTACAATGAAAAAGTTAGTTTTATCGATTGCTGCCATTGCAGGTTTTGTTTTTATGGTGAATGCCCAGAAAATGGCATTTATTGACACCGAATATATTCTCGACAATATTCCTGTTTACAAGGCAGCTCAAAACCAGTTGGATCAATTATCATCGCAGTTTCAGAAAGAACTTGAATCGATACATGCCGATATTGAGCAAATGTACAAGGATTTTCAGGCTGAAAGTGTTTTGCTGTCGGAAGACATGAAGCGTAAACGCGAAGATGTAATCATTACCAAGGAAAAAGATTACAAACAACTTCAGAGAAAATATTTTGGACCTAACGGCGACTTGTTTAAAAAGCGCCAGGGATTGGTTAAACCAATT
>JBBIVS010000034.1:8832-13646 GCA_037439605.1 Draconibacterium sp.
ACGATGTTTTTAACGCGGTTCAGGATATCTCGAACGAAGGTAATTATTCAATTATTTTTGATAAAGCCGGAGGCACTACATTGTTTTTTACCAATCCAAAATTCGATTTAAGCGACCAGGTTTTGCAAAAACTCGGATATAAATAATTAATAACTATATTTGCAACCAAAAATTTTAACACTACTTTGATTATGAGAAATTTAATAAGAATTATGGCTGTATTCCTTTTCGTTGGAATTACAGCAACTGTTTCAGCACAAACGCCAAAATTCGGACATGTTGATTTGCAGGCTTTGATTCAGATAATGCCTGAAAGGGCAAAAGCCGAAACCGAATTCAACAAGTTCCAAGGTGATCTGGAAGAGATATTTGGTGAAATGCAGAAAGATTTACAAACAAAAATGTCTGAATTTGAAAAATTAGGCGCCGATGCTTCCGAAATTAAGAAGAATGCCAAAGTAGCCGAAATCCAGGATATGCAGCAACGTATTCAAAACTACCAGCAAACTGCAAATGCACAGCTTCAGCAAAAACAAACTGAGTTGTTAAAACCCGTTTTCGATAAAGCCGAAAAAGCCATTGAAGAGGTTGCCAAGGAAAAAGGCCTGATGTATGTTTTCGACACTGGTTCTAAAGTTGTATTGTACAAATCAAACGAAAGCATGGATGTGCTGCCTCTGGTAAAAACAAAACTTGGTATTTAAGAATAAAAAATCAGTAAAAATTTAAGGCCATCCGTAATTTTACGGATGGCTTTTTTTTTCCCTGAAAAAATCATAATCGTTGCTAACTTAGCGATTAAAACTTATATTTAGAAACTCGGAAAAAAAACTATAAAATCCAAACTTTTATGGCAACAAATGAAGTAACTCAGATGAAAGAAAGCAGTGTTCCAAAAAACTCTTTTTTATTTGAAATAGCCTGGGAAGTATGCAACCAGGTAGGGGGCATTTACACAGTGATCCGCTCTAAAGTGCCATCGGTAATCAGTAAATGGGGTAAAGACAACTATTGTTTAATCGGGCCCTATTTCCCTGAACAAGCCGCTGCTCATTTCGATCCTGCAACCGATTATTCGTCACCCATTGGGAAAGCTGTTTTAAAATTACAGGAACGTGGGTTCGATATTCATTATGGCCAGTGGATTATTTCAGGCCGGCCCAATGTTGTGCTGTTTAACCCGTATTCAGTTTACGATATGCTCAATGACATTAAGCATTTTCTTTGGTCCGACTATCATATTTCATTGCCCGGCGGCGATGAACTGCTGGATAAAGTTGCAGCATTTGGATACCAGGTAAAAGAATTCTTCAAATACATTTGTATGTCGGAATTTTACAGTGAACATGTTATTGCACATTTTCATGAATGGATGGCCGGATTGCCAATCCCCGGAATCAGAAAAGATAATTTAAGCATAAAGATAGTTTTTACCACTCATGCAACATTGCTTGGCCGCTATCTTGCCATGAACGACCCGGGATTTTACGAGCACTTGCCTTTTTATAATTGGGAACTTGAGGCACAGAAGTTTAATGTAAAACCCATTGCCGAAATTGAACGGGCATCGGCGCACGGAGCGCATATTTTCACCACAGTAAGCGATATTACTTCAAATGAATGTACCCATTTACTGGGCAGAACCCCCGATTTAATTTTGCCAAACGGGTTAAATATTGTGAGGTTCGAGGCATTGCACCAGATTCAAAACCAGCATGTTAAAGTTAAAGAGCAAATTCACGATTTTGTAATGGGCCACTTTTTCCAAAGTTATCCGTTCGACCTCGACAATACACTTTACTTTTTTACTTCAGGCCGATACGAATATCAGAACAAAGGTTTCGATTTAACACTGGAAGCCCTTGCCAGGCTGAACTACAAAATGCAGGTAGCCGGAATCGATACAACGGTGGTCATGTTTTTTATTACCCGTCAGCCTTTTTATACAATTAATCCCGAAGTTCTTCAGGCAAAAGCACAAATCGAAGATGTGTGGCGGGTTTGCGAAGAAATTAATGAACAGGTTGGAAAACGGTTATATACGAATATAACATCAGCCGAAGGTACATACGAATTCCCTGACCTGACAAAAATGGTTGACGATTATCTTCGCTTAAAATTGCGTCGTAACATACAAAGCTGGAAAACAAAAAAGTTGCCAAAAGTGATTACACACACGCTGAAGGATGACTCAAAAGATGAAATACTGAATTTTCTGAGAACTGCGCATCTGGTAAATAACCGGCATGATAAAGTGAAAATTGTTTACCATCCCGATTTCATCACCACGTCAAATCCGATGTTCCGTATGGATTACAACACATTTGTTAGGGGGTGCCATTTGGGTATTTTCCCAAGTAAATACGAGCCATGGGGATATACACCGCTCGAATGCCTCGCCAGCGGCCTGCCATCGGTAACCAGCGAAGTTGCCGGTTTTGGAGATTATGTGGTAAACAACATTCCCGATCACGATGATAAGGGAATGTATATTATCAACCGTAAAAACCGCGACTTTTTTGATATTGCCGAAGACCTGTCCAACATGATGTTTAAGTTTGTTCAGATGACGCGGCGCGAAAGGATTTCATTGCGGTATAAATGCGAGGAAGCCTCGTTGCATTTCGACTGGTCGAACCTTGGAAAATATTATGATGAGGCTTACCGGCAGGTTGTTGAGCGTTAAATCTTTATTTTGTTTTTATGAATAATTCTCCGATTGGAGTTTTCGACTCTGGCTATGGCGGTTTAACAGTTTTAAAAGAACTGGTAAAAACCCTGCCCATATATGATTTTCTGTACCTGGGCGATAATGCGCGTACGCCCTACGGAACCCGCTCTTTTGAAGTGGTTTACGAATATACGCTGCAATCGGTGAAATACCTGTTCAGCCAGAATTGCCCTATGGTGATAATTGCCTGTAACACGGCTTCGGCTAAGGCGCTGCGCAACATTCAGCAACTCCATTTGCCAAAAATTGCCCCCGACAGGAGAGTTCTGGGAGTAATCAGGCCCAGTGTTGAAAAGGTGGCCGAAATAACAGTGAATGGTCATGTTGGAGTGCTGGGAACCGTGGGAACTGTGGTTTCCGAATCTTACCCGATTGAACTCGAGAAATGGTCGGGGGGGAAAGTAGTTTCAACAGTGCAGGAAGCCTGCCCGATGTGGGTTCCCATAGTCGAAAACAATGAAATTGGCACCGAAGGCGCTGAATATTTCGTAAAGAAAAATATTCAAAATATACTTCAGAAAGACAAGGATTTGGATACGCTTGTTTTGGGATGCACACATTATCCTTTGTTAATAGAAACCATCCAAAAATATGTTCCCGAAAACATAAAAATATTGCAGCAGGGTGAAATTACCGCTGAAAAATTGCTTGAATATCTGAAACGTCATCCTGAAATGGAAAAAAGATTGTCAAAAAACGGCAATCTGAGATTTCAAACAACTGAATCGGCTGAAAACTTTAACGGGAAAGCCGCCCTTTTTATGGGGCGGACGGTTCAGGCAGAACATGTACATTTTTAATTGCAATATTCCTCCACAATCCGGTTCATTTCGTCAAACTGCCCTTCAATACTTTGCAGCAATTTGTATTGTGCCCTGGTGCGAACCAGGTTGTGTTCAGGCGATTTGGTTTTGTAATAGTTGTCGCCGTCAATGTAATCCATTAAAAACCGCAAAACCTGCTCGTAGGTAATGTATTTTGCCGAAAATGCAAGGTATTCAAGCTCCTTTTCGGTAAGAAACGATTTTGCCTCTTCGAGATAACCTTTGGTAAAAGCTTTAAAAATTTCCATGTCCATCGAAACTTTGCTCAGGTTGAGGTCGTCTTCAAGTCCGGTATTGGTATAAAAGCGTATTGCATCACCAAAATCGTTCAGCACGGTGCTGCTTAAAACAGTGTCCAGATCAATTACACAAAGCACTTCGCCTTGTTTATCGAAAAGGATGTTGTTGATTTTTGTGTCGTTGTGGCTGATCCGGGTTGGAATGGTTCCGTTTTCAACTAACTCGTAGAATTTAAGCATTTCCCTGCGGCGGCTTTCAATCCAACTGATTTCTTCAGCGACTTTAGCTTTTCGGCTAGCCGGATCCTTTGCCAAAACTGAGTCCCACTGTTTAAACCGGTAGCGGATATCGTGAAAACCCGGCAAAATATTGACCAGCGGTTCTTTTAAATCGGCAACCAGCGATTGAAACTTGCCGATTCCCCTTCCGCCGGCGTAAGCCAGTTCGGGTGTTTCGGCTGCGTTGTATGCTATGGTGTCTTCAATAAACAGGCAAACAGCCCAGTATTCTTCATCTTCGTCTAAAAAATAAAGTTTTCCATCCAATGCGGGAATAATGGTCATTGCCTCGCGCATGGGGTCGCCGCCCGCTTTCTCAACTTTCTTTTTAATGTGCTGACACACTTTTTGTATGTTGTCCATCATTGCCGGAATTGGAGAAAAAATCCGTTTGTTTTTCCGTTGAAGAATATAATTGGGCGAACCTTCACCGGTTTTTATAATAAAAGTATCGTTGATAAAACCTTCACCGAGGTTGGTTACTTCTTTAATGTCACCTTCAATCTGAAAATTACCTGCAATCTCAATAAGTTTGGTATTCATTTTTATATCCTGATTAATTTCATAAAACTAAAAATTTTAAAATCTTCCCCCCACTTCTGACTCCCGACTTCCGGTTTCCGGCTTCACATTTTCAATCCCAAAGTTTTTCAGGATATTCACCATTGGCGATTAGTTTATTTAATTTTTCAATTACAAAAGGTTTGTCTTCTTTGTAAGTTACGCCAAACCAGGGCGAAT
>JBBIVS010000035.1:0-13637 GCA_037439605.1 Draconibacterium sp.
AAGAATATCTTAACTGAGTTTTTTGTTTTTGATACATTTGGGTTAAAACCAAAAACGGAATGAAATCGTGGGAGTTTTTTGACAAACTTTTAAATGATGCCAATGTTGTTGGAACACCCGGATCGGGTTTTGGCCCGGCTGGAGAAGGCTACTTCCGCTTTTCAGCTTTTGCCGATAGGGAAAATGTATTGGAAGCGATGGAAAGGATAAAAGGCCTTTAAGCCCCTCCCCAGACCTTTTAAAGAAGAAAGAGTAAGAAATAAAAAATCCGGGTTGAAAGCTCAACCCGGATTTTTTTATAATATGAATCGCAATTAATCTCTATCAATCACTTCCCTTTCATTCTGCAACTGCCTTAACTTTTTCCCGCACTTTACTCCCCGGATACACTTTCAGCGCTTCTTCCAGAATTTTGAGGCAAACTGCCAAATCTTCCTTTTTCAAAACATAAGCGATTCGAACCTGGTCGATTCCGTTTTTCGGGTCGGTGTAAAACCCTGTGGCAGGCGCCATAAATAAAGTCTGGTTTTCATATTCAAAATCAGATAAAAGCCATGAACAGAATTTATCGGCATCGTCAACCGGAAGTTTGGCAACGGTGTAAAATGCTCCCATCGGAATAGGAGAGTAAACCCCGTTAATACGGTTCAACCCGTCAATCAGGAACTTACGGCGGTTTACATATTCGTTGTAGTTATGCAGCATGTATTTTGGGTCGGCATCAATGGAAGCTTCGGCGGCAATCTGACCAATCAGCGGCGGACTTAAACGTGCCTGGCAAAATTTCATCACATTGCGGCGTACTTCTACATTTTTCGTAATCAGTGCGCCAATGCGTAATCCACATTCACTGTAACGTTTTGAAAATGAGTCGATTAACACCACGTTTTGCTCAATTCCTTCAAGATGAAAAGCAGAAATATAAGGAGCGCCGGTGTAACAGAATTCACGATAAACCTCATCGGAAAACAGGTACAAATCGTATTTCCTGACCAGGTCGCGGATGGCATCCATCTCTTCCTGTGTGTATAAATAACCTGTCGGATTATTTGGATTACAAATTAAAATCCCCTTGGTTTTCGGGGTAATCAGTTTTTCGAATTCTTCAACCGAAGGCAAAGAAAACCCGTCTTCAATGCGGGCAACAATCGGCCTGATTTTAGCGCCGGCAACTATCGCAAAAGCTTCGTAATTGGCATACGCCGGCTCGGGCACTATAATTTCATCGCCTGGATCGAGGCAACTCATAAAAGCGAAGGTAACTGCCTCACTTCCACCGGTGGTGATAATAATATCCTCAACAGCTACATCAATATCAAACCTTTTGTAATAACCAACAAGTTTTTGTCTTAACGAACGGATTCCCTCGCTCGGAGAATATTCAAGTATCTTTCTGTCAATATTTTTAATCGCGTCCATCGCAACCTGCGGGGTTGGCAAATCGGGCTGACCGATATTCAAATGATATACTTTTCTTCCTTTCTCCTTGGCTTTATCAGCAAGCGGAGCCAGTTTTCTGATGGGTGAATCGGGCATTAATTTACCCCTGTCTGATACTGATGGCATGTTGTTAAATATATTTTTATAAAAAATGCAAACATACAAGTATCAATTTGAAATTGACAGATTATAAAAATTTTCAATTTGAAATAATATTAAAAAATTATCTTCCAGTATGTTAACACTAACTTTTAATTTTTGTTTTCTGTATCATTTGTTCATGATCATTAATTTTTATCATGTTTTTATACTTGCCGCCTGCCTACTTTTGACGGTCGAAAAACAAATTAAAATTTACGGAAATGATTATCGGAGTTCCAAAGGAAATTAAAAATAACGAGAATCGGATTGCGCTGACACCTGCGGGTGCAGCCGAGTTGGTAAAACGCGGCCACGAAGTTTATATTCAGGCTGGCGGTGGCAAAGGCAGTGGTTTTAAAGATGAAGATTACACAGCCGCCGGTGCAATTATGTTGCCCACAATCGAGGATGTTTACGGAATTGCTGAAATGATTATCAAGGTGAAAGAACCGATAGAATCGGAATATAAACTGATTAAAAAGGGTCAGATTTTATATACCTATTTTCATTTTGCATCATCAGAAACCCTTACAATGGAAATGATAAAAAACGGCTCGGTTTGTCTGGCTTATGAAACAGTTGAACTTGAAGACGGTTCACTTCCGCTGTTGGTTCCTATGAGCGAAGTGGCCGGTAGAATGTCGATACAGGAAGGCGCAAAATATCTTGAAAAAACTTATGGCGGCTCAGGGGTTTTACTTGGTGGAGTCCCGGGAGTGATGCCCGCCAAAGTGCTGATTATCGGCGGTGGAATTGTAGGAACTGAGGCTGCAAAAATGGCCGCCGGATTAGGCGCCGATATTACCATTATGGACGTATCGCTGAAACGCCTCCGCTACCTCGACGATATTATGCCGGCCAACGTAAAAACCCGGATGAGCAACGATTACAACATTCGTGAAATGGTAAAAACCCACGATTTAATTATCGGCGCAGTGTTAATTCCGGGTGCAAAAGCTCCGCATCTGGTAACACGCGACATGTTGAAAACCATGCACCCCGGCACCGTGCTGGTTGACGTTGCAGTTGACCAGGGCGGATGTTTTGAAACCACGTCGGCGACAACACATGCAGAGCCTGTTTTCATTATCGACGATGTGATTCACTATTGCGTTGCCAATATGCCGGGCGCTGTGCCACGCACCTCAACCATTGCGCTTACCAATGCCACGCTTCAGTATGCGATTCAGATTGCCGAAAAAGGTTGGAAAAAAGCTTGTATTGACAGTGTTCCTCTCAGAAAAGGGTTGAATGTTGTTGAAGGGAAAGTGGTGTACAAAGGCGTGGCTGAAGCTTTTAACTTACCTTATCAGGAAGTAGAAACTATATTAAAATAAACGGGTATTTTACATAGTTCTGCACGATTTAAAGCTTTTCGACAAACATCGAAGAGCTTTTTTGTTTTAATGCCGATTGGTATATTTACATTCATAAATGATGACATGAAATCGTTAAAATAAAAACTTTACGAAATTATTTTTGAAGCCGATACGCCGACAGGAAAACTATTTGATGTTGTTTTGCTGGTTGTAATACTGTTGAGCGTTTTATTTGGTATTGCTTGAAAGTGTATCCTCAATACGGACAAATTACAAGTCAGAGGATTTCGGTGAGCATTTACTGGGCAATTGTAACTTTAACCACTGTGGGCTATGGCGACATCAGCCCGCAAACCCCGGTTGGCCAATTTCTGGCAAGTTTGTTAATGATAATGGGTTATGCAATAATTGCTGTACCAACCGGAATTATTACATCAAGAATTATTCAACCTTCGTCACCTTCAAACACGCAGGTTTGCCCGAATTGCCTGCACAAAAAACACGAAGGTGATGCGGTTTTCTGTAAAAAAAATGCGGGGCAAAAATTAATTCTTAAAAAATAAAACCCGATAATCTTTCTAATTTTGTTCGTTAAAATTGGTACTGGCACGGTTAAAAATACATTAACAATTGTGAATATCTAAATGTATTTATAACAATCCCTATACTTTCAAAAAACTATTTTTGCAGCAAACTGAAAAAAGGAATGAAACAGTATTTACATCTTCTGGAAACTATTTTAAAAGAAGGCACAGAAAAACCCGACCGCACCGGAACCGGCACCATCAGCCGCTTCGGGCATCAAATGCGCTTCGATTTAAGTGAAGGTTTTCCTGTTGTTACCACCAAAAAACTGCATCTGAAATCGATAATTCACGAACTGCTTTGGTTTTTGGCCGGCGACACAAACGTGAAATATTTGCAGGATAATGGTGTGCGAATCTGGAACGAGTGGGCCGATGAAAACGGCGACCTGGGTCATATTTACGGTTATCAGTGGCGCAGTTGGCCAACTCCTGATGGCCGTCACATCGACCAAATCAGCAACGTTATCAACTCGATAAAAAATAAACCCGATTCGCGCCGTCACATTGTAAGCGCATGGAATGTGGGCGAGTTAGACAAAATGAACCTCCCGCCCTGCCATGTTCTTTTCCAGTTTTATGTAGCCAACGGAAAACTTTCGTGCCAGTTGTACCAGCGCAGCGCCGATGTTTTTCTGGGGGTGCCGTTTAATATCGCATCTTATGCACTTTTAACTTTAATGGTGGCGCAGGTAACAGGTTTGCAACCAGGCGATTTTGTTCACACTTTTGGCGATGTTCATATTTATTCAAACCATTTAGAACAGGTAAGGCTGCAACTCACCCGCCAGCCATTTCCGCTTCCAACCATGAAAATCAATCCGGACATCAAAAATATTTTCGATTTTAAATTCGAGGATTTTGAATTGATAAATTACCAGGCACACCCGCATATCAAAGGGGAAGTGGCGGTGTAAAAAGAAAGCCCAAAAAAACAACATACAAATGACAAATGACAAATAAGTTCCAATATTCAATACCCAATATCCAAAAACAGTTCGATATTATTACATGTGTTATGTTTGAAAATTGAATTTTGAGATTTATTTGTTTTTTGAATTTTGAGATTTGTATTCTGTTTTGGATTTTGATTTTATCTTTTTTTACATTATGACACATAATAATATTTCAATCATTGTAGCCATTGCTGAGAATTTCGCGATTGGCAAAAACAACGAACTGCTTTTTCACCTGCCAACCGACTTGAAACGGTTTAAGGAAATTACCACTGGTCACAGCCTGATTATGGGCCGGAACACCTTGTTGTCATTACCCAAATGGCCGCTGCCCAATCGCTGTCATATTGTGATAACAGACAAAAAGGAGGATGTTTTTCCTGGTTGCGAGGTGGTTTTTTCGATTGAGGAAGCCATTGAAAAAGTGAAAAACGAGAACGAAGCATTCATCATTGGCGGAGGAATGATTTACCGCCAGTTTTACCCTCTAGCCGGAAAGCTATATCTCACACTGGTGCACCAACCTTTTGATGCCGATGTGTTTTTCCCCGAAATCGATTTTTCAGAATGGACTGAAACCGCCCGGGAGGATTTGTTTGATGAAAAAAATGGCTTCAGGTATTCGAACATCAATTTGGAAAGAAAAATCTAATGTGCTGATTTTTAGAACAGAAGTTTTTTTAGTGTTAAAATATTTATCTTTGCTTTACTTGAAAAAAAAATGAGGAAGCGATTTTACATTGATACTTCAGTTTTTGGAGGATATTTTGATATCGAATTTGAGGAAATAACAAAAGAACTGATTTTTGAAGTTTTGAGGGATAAGATTACAATCTTATACTCAGAAATGACTGAAAGTGAGTTGGTGAATGCACCAGAAAATGTTAAAAATCTAATTAAATCATTCCCGGTTGACAGTATTGAATATCTCGAAATTACAAGGGAAGTTTTACATCTGGCTGATAGTTATATTCAGGAAAAAGTTGTTGGCAAAACCAGCCGGGAAGATTGTATTCACATTGCACTTGCTACATTAAATCGTGCAGATGTGCTAATAAGTTGGAATTTTAAACACATAGTTAACCTTTAACGTATTCAAGGATATAATTCAGTTAATTTACGATTCGGTAATCCGATAATTGAAATTCGTTCACCTAAAGAAATGATTGATTATGAAAACTATGAATAAAAAAGATTTTGATGCTGTTAAATTCATGCGTGAAACCCGGGATAAAATTAGTCAGGAAATTGCCGATATGAATTACGAACAGATCAAGGAATACTTTGCCCAAAAACGTCGAAAAGAAAGAATATTACCAGGACACTGACATTTTGTATTTTTCGGTTTGGTCAAGTCCTTTCTATTTGACTGGTAAAAATCAAACAGGTTTTCGGAAATATAAACCAATCTTATCACAACTTATTTATCTAAAAGCCAATGAACCTTTGTCAAAATAGCTTTTTACTTTTGTTATTATTCTTTAATGTTCTTTTTGCCCAGAAACCAGCCCTGTTAAACCTGCAATATGAGCAAAACTATACTCCCACTTACTCCGAAGTAATTGAGATGTATCAACTTCTCGATAAAAATTATGCAAACGCAACTTTGCTTGAAAAGGGTTTGACAGATTGCGGTAAACCACTGCACCTGTTTGTAATCAATAACGAATCCGAATTCAATCCTGAAAAAATACGGCAGCAGGGAAAAACGATTTTACTGATTAACAACGGAATCCATCCAGGCGAACCGGAGGGAATTGATGCAAGCCTGATGTTTGCCGACGATATTCTTCGAAATAAAGACGGGACGGCCAAACTGCTCGAAAAAACAGTCATCATCATTATCCCGGTTTACAATATTGGCGGCCACCTCAACCGCAGCGCCTACAACCGCTCTGGGCAAACCACGCCTTACGAAACCGGGTTCCGCGGAAATTACGCCAACCTCGACCTGAACCGCGATTTTACCAAATGCGACTCGGAAAATACCCGTAGTTTCAGCAAAATATTTGCCGAATGGAACCCCGATGTTTTTCTGGATACCCACACCACCAACGGCAGCGACCATCAATACAGCATTACATTGATCCAGCCCACTCCTTCACTTTACCCGTCAGTGATGGAAGAATATATACGCAAATCACTGGTACCGGCTTTGTACAACGGCATGAAAAAAGGGCATTACGAGCTGATTCCTTATGTCGATTATTTTTATGATGATCCGAAAAACGGTATTGTTTCTTCTATCTCAGGACCACGTTATTCATCGGGTTTTGCTTCCATGTTTCACAGTTACGGAATGATGACCGAGAACCAGATTTACCGGAAATTTGCCGATCGTGTGAAATCGTGCTACCAGTTTATCGAAGTGCTTGCTAAGTATACCGCTGAAAACGGCGAAGAAATCCGGAAATCGAGGGAGAAAGGAATAAAAGTGTCGATGGAAATGAAAAAATACCCGGTTGCTTTTCAATTGGATACTTCTCAATTCCGCATGATTGAATTTAAAGGGTACGAAGTTGACAAACAGCAAATCAGCCCGGTAACAGGGTTGCCTCGGTTTGGCTACGACCTTTCGAAGCCTTACACGGCGCAGGTTAAATATTTCGATGTTTATAAAAAAACTGAATTTGTCGATGTCCCCGAATTTTATATTCTCCCGCAGAATTACCGCGATATTGTTGAACGACTTGAACTCAACGGAATCAGCTATTCGCGATTAAAAAACGATTCACTGGTGGAAGTTACTGTGGATTATATCGAAGAATTTACCAGTCCCCCCCGGCCGTACAACGGACATTTTTACCACGACAAGGTAAGTACCCGGAGCGAAAAACAGAAAATTCAGTATTATGCGGGTGATTTGGTTATTCCTGTGCGACAGGAAAAAATAAAATACCTCATCGAAATGTTTGAGCCAAAGGCAACCGACTCTTTTTTCCGTTGGAACTTTTTCGATAACATTCTCGACCAGCGCGAGTATTTTTCGTCTTATGGATTCGAGGAAAATGCAATGAAATATTTGAACGAACATCCTGAATTCAATGCTGAATTTCAGAAAGTTCGAACACAGGATTCAACCCTCATTGGAAACCATCGTGCCCAACTGGCATGGATTTACAACAATTCGGAGTGGCTCGAAAAAACATGGAAGCGTTATCCTGTCGGACGGGTATTTCAATAAACAGTTCTATGCAAGCAACTTACCAAGATTATCAAATTTCTGATTGTAATCCTGCATCGATCGTTTAATCACCTCGTATGCTTCTTCAGTTCCGTAAGTTGTAGGTATTTCGGTGTAGCGATCTTCGCCGGGCATGTCTTTGTAAGTGAGGAAATAATGTTCGAGCCGCTGTATTACAATTTTCGGAACTTCGGTAATATTTTTGAAATGCCCGTAAACTGTGTCGTTTCTGAGAACTGCAATTATTTTGTCATCGGCCTGGTTACCATCAATCATCCTGAATCCGCCAATCGGACGGGCATTTACCAGCAAATCGCCATGAGCAAGCGTTTTTTCGGTTAACACACAAATATCAATCGGGTCGCCATCGCCTTTAATATCAGTCCTGCCTGTTTTTTCGTTGCACAAATTTCCAACCCCTTCGCCGCAATAGGTTTGCGGGATAAAACCGTACAGAGCTGGAATTACATTCGAAAACTTCTGCGGCCTGTCGACCCTTAAATAACCGCTTTCCTTGTCGATTTCGTATTTCACGGTGTCGGTTGAAACCACTTCAATAAATGCAGTTACTTCAACCGGAGCCTCTTTTCCGATAAAAACACCGTGCCAGGGGTGCGATTTATAACGAAGCCCCATCAATCTACCGATGGGATCAGAAAGTCTGTCTGCCATTTTTTTGATTTTTAGTTTAACAGATGAACCATTTTCTTTCGATTTGGTTCACCTGCTTTATGAAATGAAACAATTTTTTAATCACGCCAAAACAGCTTCCGTCCTGTTTCCTGCCTTGTCAACTGCCGCAATTACAATTCCGGCTTTCGCATTGGTTTCAAAAGTAAAAGGTTTACTTTTTAAAATCTGTGGTTTGTGTTCCACTTTTGCAGCCAACTGCCCGCCAATCATCACTTCGTAATGAGAAATGGGTGCTTCATCGGCATAAGCAGAGTTCCATATAATTTTATTTTCACTCAGTTGCAGGTTCTGCGGTGCTGAAAGCCCTTGTTTTTCAATGGCCTGAAAATAGTTGGTTTTACCTTCCCTGACGTTGGCAGCGTATTGTTCAATTTTTGCACGTTCCTCTTTCGTTAATCCGTTTGGCTCAATCTGGGAAGCGTAAAAATTCTGTACCAACTGGCATTTCATCGGGTCGTCATCGATATGGCCAATTCCGATGATTAACGTGTGTACCCCGGGTGTGGTGAGCGCGTATTCAATCAACGGACGGCTGGGCAATTCCTGCGAACCCACTTTCATATATACATCTTCAGGCGTCCTCGACCAATCCGGTTTTTTATGGTACATCGCCGCATCGGCGAAAACTTTCATCCCTATAATTCCCATTCCTTTGGCTTCGGCTACCGGAATTACATTGTGCTGCATGTTCATTTTTTGTTTGTCGTTGGCGTTGATGGCGACCAGCATTCCGTCAAGTATCCCATATTCATCACGCTGGATCAATTCCATCATTGCCGGTGGATTTGCATGACCAGAAAAACCAATGTGTCGAATCAGTTTCTCATTTTTTGGGTTCATCCCGGTGAGATTGGTTCCATCTCGCAAATCGCGCAGGGCAACCAATGCGCCAAAATTCCCATTCGGGTCGAGCGGAGTTTCAAGTCCTTCGTAAAGCACATCAATTTCTTTTGTATTATGCAGTGTGTGTATTAAAACCATGTCGATGTAAGCGCCTTCGGGATAATTACCTTCGCCATCGCCAAAAAGCTGTGTGAGCGAACGTTTCACATCATCAACCGCGCATTTCACGTTTTCGCCGTTCGACCAGTTTACAACCTCTTCCCTCTCAGACCAGCCGGGTTTTCCCCATCGCATGGCAGTTTTGCTGGTGAGCCAGATTGATTTGCGCAGAGCTTCGTTGTAACCTTCCACTCCCGGAATCAGGTTAAGTTTTTTGAATGCCTCATGATAATGCAACTGGCTTTTGGCATACAGGTTCGATGTATCGAAATAGTTGATTCCCAAATCGAAAGCTTTCAGAATAATTGGCACAGGATCAACGCCTTCGGGAGTCCATTGTATTGAGGCTTGTCCACCCAATGCAATTGTTGTAACATCGAAACCGAGGTTTCCAAACTTGCGTTTCATTGGGGCCGGCACTTTTTCAATATTGCATCCGCCAAACGACAAGGCTGAAACAGCGGCAGTTGTGGCTGCAGAAACTTTAATAAAATTTCTGCGCGAAATTGGGTACTTCCTGTTTTTCATAGGTTTTGATTTTTTATTTTGCTGCCTAAATATACCGATTATCTGTAACACATGCAATCAGGGTAACACACGGATTCCATTCGCTAAAATAATAGTCATTAACATTTAAGTAAAGCGTATCAAATTAGCTTTCATTTATTAACTTTGGCCGCAAAAGAATAACTAAACTTGATAAAATGAAAAAGAACCTAAATCTATTAATGCTTATGACTCTCTTTTTGATTTTTGCCGCACTAACAGGCTGTATGAAAAAAAACCAGCCCGGTACATTCACCCTTGATCAGGGCTGGCAGCTTCAGCCGGCAGGAAAATGGAGCGAAGAAGGTAAACTGCTTGAACCGGATGTCTATGCTGATGAAAACGCTGTAATATGTAAAGTGCCGAATACCGTTCTGGGAGCTTTGACCGAAGCGGGAAAATATTCCGACATCTATTTTTCTGATAACCTGGAAAGGGTCCCAACAGAATGGTTCCAGACACATTGGAGGTACCTGAAAAAATTTGATTTGGAACAAGGACAGGCAGGCGCCTTTTCGCGTTTGTGTTTCGACGGGATCAATTACCGCGCCGATGTTTTTCTGAACGGTGAAAAAATTGGCTCTGCCGATACCATTATGGGCGCCTTCAACCGTTTTGAATTTGATGTGACAGGGAAATTGAAAGCAAAGGGCAACGAGCTTGAAGTTAGGGTATTTCCGCCAAAACCAGGCGATTTTACGATCGGCTTTGTCGATTGGACGCCTATTCCGCCTGACAGGAACATGGGGATTTTCCGCGAAGTGTACCTGCGTTTTTATGGTACGGTCTCTATAAATAATCCTTTTGTAAGTTCAAAAATCAACACCGAAAACCTAAAAGAAGCCGAATTAACTATCGAGAGCCGGGTGGTCAACCATACCGGAAAAGAAGTTACTGCCCTGGTACAGGCAACCATTGAAAACATAATCGTTGAGGAGGAAATAAAACTTCAACCTTTTGAGAAAAAAACAGTGGTTTGGACACCCGGGCAATTCCCTCAACTGAAACTTACCGACGCCCGTTTATGGTGGCCGCATACCATGGGTTCGCCAGAACTGTACAAACTGAAAATGACCTGCAACATAAAAAACACCATTTCCGACAGCCTAAGCCAGAACTTCGGCATAAGGGAAGTTTCAGATTACATTAATGATAATGGTTCGAGAGTGTACAAAATAAACGGGCGAGATATACAGATACGTTCCGGGGGCTGGACCGATGATTTGTTGCTGCGGGAAGATCCGGAAAATGTAAGGGCCCAGGTGCTTTACACTAAATCGATGAACCTGAACTGCATCAGGCTGGAAGGGATTTGGGGCGCCGGCCACACGTTGTACAACATTTGCGATGAACAGGGAATACTGTTGATGACCGGATGGAGCTGCCAGTGGGAATGGGATAATTACCTGGGCAAGGAATGCGACCGGTTCGGGGGAATAAAAACCCAGGAAGATATGGAACTTGTTAACAGTTACCTCAGGGATCAGGCGCTGTGGCTCAGGCATCATCCCAGCATTTTTGTATGGGTTATGGGAAGCGATATGTTACCACGGCCTGCGCTGGAACAAATGTACCTGGAAACACTTGAACAGGAAGATCGGACACGCCCAGTATTGATGGCATGCGCAGTCAGGAACAGTGAAATTACAGGACCAACCGGAGTAAAGATGAAGGGGCCTTATGATTATGTTTCTCCCAATTACTGGTACATTGATACCGAATATGGAGGAGCTTATGGGTTCAACACGGAAACAGGCCCTGGCCCACAGGTCCCGCCGATTGAATCGCTCAAAAAAATGTTCCCGGAAGACAAACTCTGGCCAATAAATGAAATATGGAATTACCACAGCGGCCGCAACCAGTTCAACACTATCGACAATTATTACAACGCTCTTGTAAAGCGATACGGGCCTTCGGAAAATATTGAAGATTTTGTACAAAAGGCACAGCTTGTGAACTACGAAGCCATTCGGCCCATGTTCGAGGCATTTGCCGTAAATAAAGCCAAAGCAGGCGGTATTGTGCAATGGATGCTGAATGCAGCATGGCCAAAGCTATATTGGCAACTGTACGACCACTACCTGATGCCGAACGGCGCTTTCTTCGGGACACAAAGCGCGTTGAAGCCGCTGAATATTATTTACAATTATGGCGATAAAAATATTTATGTGTCGAACGACCTGTATGAGCCAAAATCAGGCCTTGTTGCAGAAATCCGGTTTTTAGACAAAAACTCGCGCGATATATTCAGCAAGGATGTCCCATTCGGGATTAACGCTTATTCTTCGGTGAAAATTTTTGACATGCCTGCATTGAAAGGGATTACTCCCGTATTTTTTGCCGACCTGAGTATTAAATCGTCGGATGGGGTTGTATTGAGCAACAGTTTTTACTGGCTTTCGGCAAAGGACGATGTGCCGGATTTCAAAAACTCCGAATGGTATGTTACCCCATTAAAACAGTATGCCGATTTTACAGGATTGTCTACGCTGCCGAAAACCGCGATAGAATCGGACGTTTCGGTTGAAAAACAAGAAAACCGGACGGTTGTAAAAGTAAACCTGAAAAATCCTTCAGATAAGTTAGCCTTCTTTATCGAATTAAAAGTTAAAGGAAAGCAGTCGGGCGAAGTTATTCTTCCGGTTTTTTGGAGCGAAAACTATGTTTCAATATTGCCTGGAAAAGAAAAAACGCTTACAGCAGCAGTAAATAATTCAAACCTGAATGGAGACGAACCAGTTGTTGAAATCAGCGGTTTTAACCTGAAAAAATAACCCCGTGCGGATCATTAGCGAAAGAGGCTGTCCAAAAACCAGGACAGCCTCTTTATTTCAACAAATCTTTGTAAAAGATGAAAAACCGAACGACTGATTTATGCCAGTAAAATCACTGCCGGTATTTTCAATCCTTTGTATAACGATTTCACCATTTTAAGGGTAAGTTTTCTTTTCCGGTTTAAAACCTCACTAACCCTGCTTTGACTTCCAAGATATTTTACCATGTCCACTTTGCTCATTCCCATTTGTTCCATTCGAAATTTTATCGCATCTATGGGGTCAGGCGGGGTAATTGGATAATGTTTCATTTCGAAAGATTCAACTAAAGTAACCAGTAAATCCAATTCATCTCCTGCCTCTGTGTCTTTTTTTGATCCCCATAATTCCTCTATTCTTTCAATTGTTTTTTTTCAAAAGGATTTGGCTTAAAAATATTGAATGTTTGCGTCTTAGCCAATATCGTTATATATATTGTCGCTTAACTTTTCCAAAGTTTAAAACTTTGGAAAAGTTAAAAAACCTAATGAAACCAAAACCAAATATCGGTTTCTATGGCCTGGTAATTCATTGTTTCGTATAGAAACAGACTGCAAATCAAGAATGGGGAAAGGTAAAAATTTGTAGAATTGATGAACTTTCAAATGTCTTTTAAGTCGGCATGCAGGGATTCCTAACCTGGAACCGCTGATTATGCATCGAATAAAATAGCACCGGATTTATTTTTTAAATCTTTGATTTCCTTCATTGAAGGTCTTAAGTGATACTTTTGTTTAAAAGTACAGAATACTTAACACTAAGCCAATATCATTAAAATTGTTGTCATTGGAACTTTCCCAGAGTTGTTTATTTCAAATTCTCCTTAAACAACCTAAAAATCCGTTTCCCTGAGTTGAATGAACCTATCCAAAGTTCTCCGGGTATTTGAGGTTTCCAGGTCATTCGCCTTATTTATACGTAACTTCCCCTAGCAAACGGTCTAACAGGATTTCCACACA
>JBBIVS010000036.1:0-2321 GCA_037439605.1 Draconibacterium sp.
AGCATCCGCAACTGTTTCAGAACAATCAGCGCCGTAAAATATTTTTGATCGTTTGCAGAAGTGTAATTGATAATTTCATGCAACAGTGGCTGGAGCTGCGATTCAGCAAGGGCAATAATTCTGGCAGCCTTATTGTGTTTGGCTGTGCACCATTTTGTTGAATCGGCTTTGGCTGTTAACACCCTTGCCCCGGGTTCCTTGTACCCCGAATCTGCGACCTCATATATAAAACCTGCAACCCCGCTTTTGCCATACGAAAAATCATCAATGGTAAACCCATTTTCAGTTATTATCGAGATACATTTTTTCCCCAGTGTTTTCAGATGATTTTCAAACTGAATTTTAATCAGATTCAGTTCTTTTTGCAGATTGACAAGGTTTTCGCGGCTGTACACTGATTCGCTGTCATCGGGAAAAAACAGTTGAAATTTCTCCTTGAACAGCTCTTGTCCTAGCGATTTAATATCTTCTTCGATTCGCTGACTGTAACTGTCCTCTATTTTTTCCCTGCTGAAATCCTTTAGCCAGCTTAAAAGTTTTTTGTCCTTGTCGATTTTTGCCAGCAACCGATCGGTGGCTTCGGCCAATATCATTTCACTGTCGAGTTCAAGCCGGTAATTGGGCGAAATACCCAGTTCGCGGTTAAATGACTTAATCGTTCGCTGCGTAAATGAATCGATGGTGCTGATGGAAAACCGGTTGTAATCGTGCAGGATATTTTTTAATACCTGTTTTGCATTTTTACGAATCAGTGCTTCCGGAAGGTGGTCTTCATTTTGAATTCCGGCAATGTACGGGCTTGGATTGCCAATTGCCAGTTCATTCAGCGTTTCCAGAATCCGGGTTTTCATTTCGTTGGTGGCCTTATTGGTAAAGGTTACCGCCAGAATATGCCTGTAATTTTGCGGGTTTTTAAGCAAAAGTTTCAGGTATTCAACTACCAGTTGAAATGTTTTGCCCGATCCGGCAGAGGCTTTGTAAACGGTTAGCATTGAGGAAATTATAAATTATAAATTAAAAATTAAAAATTGCAGGTTCAGGATTCGACATTTTGCATTCTGCATTCGACATTCGCGATTCCAATATTCCATCAAAAGCCGGGGTACATTCCACCTTGCTGCACATTAAAACGGGTTTCGATTTTAAAGTTTTTTGACACTTTGTACTGCATAAACAGCGTTGAACCGTAACGATCGAATTTATTCATTCCCATGTTTGGCATTGTCGGGCCCGACATCATGAAGTTTGTGCCGTAGCTAAACCCGCCAAAAGAGAACTTGTCACTGAATTTGTATGCCCCCTCACTTAAAACCATTCCGTTCTGGTAGAAAGGCGAATAAAACGGGCTCATCATTCCGGTTGAAAATCCATGGTTAAACATACTGTTGAAGTTATACATGTTTAAGTTCAGCGAATACATTTTGGCAAATTCGGTATTGATGTCAAATCCCGACAGTTTAACAGGTTCAGGAAATAATTCATTTCCAAATTCACCCGTAATCAACTGGCGGTATTCAATTTGTCTTTCAAGTTTTAATTGTGATGAATCGGTTTCGAGAGGCATCAGAATTTTTCCTTGCTGTGCAGCGACGCCAAACCATGAAATTGTCAGTAAAAGCAATAATATATTTTTAAAACTGTTCATCCCTTCAAAACTACATATTTCCTCAAATTTATAACTATTTTGGGAAAAGTTAGATGGGTTAAGAGCAATATAAATGGATTTATATTTTTCAAGGGTGCAGTTGTTTTAATCAATACGTTCCATTTCAACCCAGAACGGGAAGATATTTTTATCTCCAATACTGTAAAAGGGAACAAGTTCGCAATTCATTCCTTTCAAAAAAATATGGTTCATTTCAATGATGTCGGTATTGTTTTTTTCATTTTTCATTTGATTTACAACTGATCCGGTTTCCAAATACATTCGGCCGCCGGTAGTCACAGGTTGAATAAATTTGAAACGCACATTGTAAAATCCTTCTGTAATACTGACATTCCATTTTCCGTAAAAATCCTCCTGCGACCAGATTCCGCGTTCTCCATTTGCATCATTTCTGTTCAGAAAAACAGGGTTTTCGTTTTTGTTTCCAGTCACAATCCGGGGTTGGTTTACAATGTTTTCAGAAATTTTCAGTTCATCCAACCTTCTGAAAAGTTTTCCAAGATTATCGACGATACAGGAAACCTTGGCATAAACTTTTCGCGCGTCTTCCTTATCCTTTTCGCTCATTTTTGGGAAAGGTCGTTTGTCGTTTTTAAATCCTCTGGCAGGGTCGATGTTTTTGTATTGCTGATAATATTTATCAGGGACCTGCAGC
>JBBIVS010000036.1:2332-13590 GCA_037439605.1 Draconibacterium sp.
AGAGGTAACAGAAAAATGGCGACTGGCGGTTTTTTTCGATAAAACCGATGGCCTGTTCGGCAAAAATATCGGTGCAGTAGCCGGTGTATTTTTCCTTTTTACCGTTGTGCCAAAGTACCGGATTAAAATAACTGCTGTCGCCCTGAAACCAAGTGGTAAAATCGCCCACTTGTCCCATTCCTCCTGAAAGATGAATCAACGATTCGTCGAAACCCTGTTCGTTGGGGCGTGAAGGGTAGTTGTCGCCAAGATGCCATTTTCCAAAAATTCCGGTTTAGTAGCCCGCCGTTTTCAGCATTTCGGCAATGGTAATTTCACTGGTTGCCATAATTGCACCACCATTGTATGTATCGCGAACACCGGTGCGTAACGAATAGCGTCCGGTCATTAAACTTGATCGGGTAGGGGCGCAAACGGGCGAAACGTAAAACTCGTTAAAACGGATACTTTCGCTTGCAAACCTGTCGATTACCGGAGTTTTTACATGCGGATTTCCGGTTATCCCCAAATCGCCGTAACCCTGGTCGTCGGTGATAATAAGAATAATGTTGGGACGCGATACAGATTGTGCTAAACAGTAATCGTTGAAAATCAACAACATTAGAGAAAACCAAAAAAACCGTTACATGGCAAATTCTTTTAATTTGAGATAGCAATTTTACGAAAACCTGTTTTAAAATCTCAGAATATCGATGATTTTGTTTCAGTTGTAAGAAATTCCAGAAATTTCATTCCCTTGCACGAATTCCCTTTTTCATTCAGTCGCGGACTCCACACAGCAATGCTGTATTTACCGGGATAAATTGCAATAATTCCACCGCCAATTCCACTTTTCCCGGGCAATCCTACTTTAAATGTAAATTCGCCCGATTCGTCGTAAAACCCGCAGGTTTGCATAATGGCGTTTACCCGTTTGGTTTGACTGGAGTTTAAAACCTGGTATTTGTCCGATATCCGGTGTCCGCCGTTAGCCAGATAAAGGTAGGTTTTCGAGAGTTCTTCGCAAGTCATTTCGATGGAGCACAAATGAAAATAAAAATCAAGTACTTCTTCGGGATTATTTTTAATGTTGCCAAACGATTTGATAAAATTGCACAATGCAATGTTTCTGAAACCGGCTGATTTTTCGGATGTCGCAATTCTTTCGGAATAATTCAGGTCAGTAATACCCGATGTTTCCCTGATGAATTCAAGAAAATCAACTTTTGGATTTTTCAGTTGGCTGACAAGGATATCGCAAATTACAAGTGCACCGGCATTGATAAAAGGATTTCGGGGAATGCCTTTGTCGGTTTCCAATTGCACCAGCGAGTTAAAAGGTGTACCGGAGGGTTCAACTCCCAATCGTTCCCAAATGTTTTCACCGAGTGTTTTGTATGCCAAAGTAAGCGAAAGCACTTTGGCCACACTTTGAATTGAAAACTTTTGGTAACAGCTTCCAATCCCAAACTCAAAATGGTTGGTGGTAGTTAAATAAACCCCAAAATGCCGGGGATCTATTCCTGCAAGTTCGGGAATGTAGGTTGATACCTGACCCCCGCAATTTTCAGTTTCAATGGTATTAAATACGTCGGTTATTATTTCCCGGTAATTCATGTTCATGCTAATTAAGATACAATTGGTAATCCATGACATTCAAAATTAGTTTTTCCAGAGTATTGAACTGTGTGGTTTTGTCATTAATTTGAGGATTTAAAATGGCTTGGGTTATTTAAAATAAAAAACGCTCAATTCATTGAATTTAAGCGTTTTTGATATCAGTGCCCAGAACAAGACTCGAACTTGCACAACCTTGCGGTCACTAGTCCCTGAAACTAGCGTGTCTACCAATTTCACCATCTGGGCGGTGATTTTTATTTTGAAGAGCCATTTAACCTTTCCGGTTAAGCGGTGGCAAATATATAAAAAATCCACCTTCAATTCATTCGTGAAGATGGATTTTTACATTTCACCCGAAATATATATTCAATACATGCTAATCTGGTTTGAATGCGTAATTTTCTCGCAATATTTGCATTTCAGGGATATGGGATCTTTGCTTACTACCTTAAAACAGGTTGTAATCCGTTCGTTGTTGGTAATACATTTCGGATTAAAGCATTTAACAATTCCTGAAATTAAATCCGGAATCTCCACCACTTTTTTCTCAACCACTTCGTAATCGCGAATTATATTGAGTTTGGCATGTGGGGCAATGAGCGCAATTTTGTTGATTTCATCGTCTTTAAAAAACTTGTTCGATACTTTAATAATTGCTTTTAAACCTAATTTTCCGCTTTCGAGATTGGCGCCAAAAGTAATTTGGTTGTCGATTGAGTCTAACCCCAAAATCGAAATAACTTTAAACAAATTTTTAGCAGGAATGTGGTCTATTACAGTTCCTTCTTTTATGGCGCTGACTTTTAATTTCAGTTTTTTCTTCTGTTCGTCTTGCATGGCAGTTTATTTAAGGTTCATAATGTGTGAAATAATTGCTTCGCGGGTGAAAACCCCGTTTCGCGCCTGTGTGAAATAGTATGCTTTTTCGCTTGCGTCAACATCGGTATGAATTTCATTGACCCGGGGCAGCGGATGCAAAATCTTTACGTTTGGTTTTGTTTTTTCGAGCATCGAATTACGAAGGATATAAACATTTTTAACCTGCTCATATTCAATTGGGTCCGAAAACCGTTCTTTCTGAACTCGGGTCATGTAAATAATATCTGCCGCGCTTATGATATCGGTAAATTCACTGTGTTCATAATATTTTATTCCTTTGTCGCGCAGGAATAATTTGTATTCATCGGGCATTTCAAGAACCGGAGGTGCAACAAAATTGAATATTGGATTTTCAAATTCGCTCATTGCCATTAACAATGAATGAACCGTTCTGCCATATTTCAGGTCGCCAACCAGGAAAATGTTAAGGTTATCGAGTGAACCCTGTGTTTTTAGTATGGAATACATGTCGAGAAGGGTTTGCGTAGGGTGCTGGTTGGCGCCATCGCCTGCATTGATAACCGGCACCGGTGAAACTTCTGCCGCGTAACGGGCAGCGCCTTCCAGCGGATGCCGCATCACTATCAGGTCGGCGTAATTTCTTACCATTTTAATTGTATCGTGCAAGGTTTCGCCTTTGCTTGCGCTCGAACTGTCGGGGTCGGCAAACCCGATTATTCTTCCTCCAAGCCGGTTAATTGCGGTTTCGAAACTCAGCCTTGTACGGGTTGATGGTTCAAAAAAAAGTGTGGCAATTACTTTACCTTTCAGTAAATCCTGATTTGGCTTCTCTTCGAATTCAGCCGCAAGTTTCATGATTTTCAGGTATTCCTCTTTCGAAAAATCTGTAATTGATATTAAATCCTTTTTCATATTTTGAAATTATTGATATTCAATTCCGCATTCAAAAAAAAGCCAACATCTTTTTTAAAATGTTGGCTTTCAAATAAATGAAATATGTTTTTGACTCTTATGCATATAAGTTTCGGCTTAAAAACAAATGATTGATTATTGAAAAAACGTGAATTAAAAACTTTTTTTTTGTGGAGTTTTATATCTCCAATAAAATTATTCAGTTTACAAAGGTCGAATTTTAACATGTTTCAAAATTAATCGCTTTCAATTTTATTTCCAATCGGAAATAAGGTATTTATTAGCAATTTATGAACAGCAGGTTCATCAGGTTTTGTGTTTAATATTCACTCCGTAAATATTTCTGAAAGAAGCAGTTACTTTATCAATTTCACTCTTTCTGACAGATATTGCCAGGTTGCATCTATCTTCAAATCGGGTGTAAATAATGGTCAGGTTTTCATGTTTTATTACATTCATCACCTCGGCGATTTCATTGTATGTAAAATCGAGGATAATTTCCTTTTCAACTGTTTTTTGTTTTATTTCTGCATTGTGAATTGCATCGGCGGCAGCGTTCCTGTATGCATTTATTAATCCGCTGGTGCCCAGCAGAGTCCCGCCAAAATAACGCATTACAACAATCAATACATTGGTTAAATTAAAACTTTGCAATTGTCCCAGAATTGGTTTCCCTGCAGTTGATGTAGGTTCGCCATCGTCATTTGCCCTGAACGTAATTTCTTCGGTACCCAAACGCCAGGCATAGCAATGATGGTGGGCGCTGTTATGTTCTTTACGCACCCGGGCAAGAATTTCTTTTACCTCGTCTTCGTTTTTCACAGGGTAAGCAAACGAATAAAACTTACTGCCTTTATCCTTAAAAAAACCCTGGCTTTCTTTTTCTATGGTTTTATAAATATCCATCACAATTGAAAGTAAATATTTACAACTGCAAAAACCAGTGAACTGTTTAAATTGCATTTATTCAGCGCTCCAATGAAAAAATAAAATGAACCAAAATTTAAAAGACCCAATAATGCTCCTAAAATAACAGCAGGAGAGTGGAATCCGGCCCAATTCATTTTTTTGTTGAAAATTGAAATAATTAAGCTGATATATTTTATTGGAGAAATCTGCTCGTTGAAATAAACGAGAGAAAATAAAACAGGAAATACCAGCGACAATTTGTTGGTCAGCGTGGTTACTGTAATTACTGCTTTTTGTGAAGAGTTTCCGATGAGATAAAACATAACAATCAAGAGAATCCCAAGCAGAATTCCGAATGTTAGCCATGATTTTGAGCCGGATAACAAACCGGTGTTAAACTGCATTAAGAAACCAAATCCCAGCAGTGCAGCAACCAAATAATTCAAAGTAATTGAACCCGATAATTTGCATGAATAGTTTTGGGCTAACCTGAAAATAACAAAACTTGAGGTTGAAGAAAGAATGGCAAGGAAGATATATATCATTCGCTAAAAACAAAAAGCACCCGTCAGTTGCCGGATGCTTTTAATTACATTTTTAATTTCTTCTCAATGTCTTCCACGTATTGCCTGAAATTTTTATCGGTATCTTTCAGATTATTAACTGTTTTGCATGCGTGAAGCACTGTTGCGTGATCTTTGGCCCCAATTTGTGCCCCGATACTTGTGAGAGAGTATTTTGTGAGACTTTTCGAAAAATACATGGCTATTTGCCGTGCCTGAACAACTTCACGCTTCCGGGTCTTGGTCTGCAATGCATCAACCTGCATGTTAAAATAGTCGCAAACCACTTTTGATATGTATTCTATTGAAAGTTCGCGTTTCGAATTTTTAACCAGCTTATTGATGAGTTTTGCGGCCAGTTCAAGGGTGATTTCCCTTTTGTTCAGCATCGATTGGGCCAGCAGTGAAACAAGAGCTCCTTCGAGTTCGCGAACGTTATTTGCCACATGCGAAGCAATATATTCAAGCACATCATCAGAAAACGAAATACCGTCCTTGTAAACTTTATGACGCAAAATATTCATTCGGGTCTCAAAGTCGGGTATTTGCAAATCCGCAGTTAAACCCCACTTAAACCTCGAAAGTAAACGTTGTTCCATCCCTTTCAGTTCAATGGGAGGTTTATCCGAAGTAAGGATTAGCTGTTTGCCCATTTGATGCAAATGGTTGAAAATATGGAAAAAAGTTTCCTGTGTTTTTTCCTTTCCTGCAAATTCCTGAACATCATCCAGAATCAAAACATCAATCATTTGGTAGAAATGAAGAAAATCGTTCCGGTTGTTGTTTCTTGTAGCTTCGGTATATTGTGTCTGAAATTTATTTGCGTTTACGTATAAAACTATTTTATCGGGGAAGTGTTGTTTTACCTCAATTCCAATGGCCTGGGCAAGGTGTGTTTTTCCGAGCCCCGAACTTCCGTAAATCATCAACGGGTTAAAAGCCGTTCCACCAGGGTTTTGGGCAACAGCAAAACCAGCGCTTCTGGCCAAACGGTTGCAATCTCCCTCAATAAAATTTTCAAAAGTATTATCGGGCTTTAACTGAGGATCTATTTGAAGTTTCTGAATACCGGGAATGATAAAAGGATTCTTTATCGCGGTTTTTTCATCAGATTTTAACGGGATGGTCAATGGGTTATTTGCAATTTTTACGTTATTATTTGTAGGGTAACTGACAGTATAGGGAGAACTTCCGTTTTTATCACCCATTACAACATTATATTCCAACTTTGCACCATTACCGAGCACCATTCGGAGGGTCCTTCGCAAAATGTCAATAAACTGTTCTTCCAGGTATTCATAAAAGAAAGCGCTTGGCACCTGAATAGTCAATACCCTTTCGGATAACTTAACCGGTACGATAGGCTCAAACCAAGTTTTAAAACTGCTGCCGGGAACGTTATCTTTTATAACGTTTAAACATTTCTCCCAAACAGCTTTGTATTCTTCATTCATTTAAATATTTGGTTTTTTGCAGTTCTACAACTAATTCTCCTTTTTATTCCCGTGAGCAAAATTTGCGAAAAAAAAGTTAAAAAAAAAATAAAAAAACTATTGAAAATTTCCTTAAAGTTATATTGTTTTCTATTTCAGGCAATTAAAAGTTTAATTTTTTTAATAATAATTAAAGTGTTGTATTTCAGCGTTTTATTATTAATATACTGACAGTTAGAACCATAACAGGTAGGTACTGGTAGGTATAACTTGCGACAGGTTAATTTTATTAACAATTCAGCGTTAATTAGCGCAATGATTTAAGCGCTTTTTCAAGTTTAATCAACTGTCCGTTTTTAAAAGCTACAATTGCCGCTTCAGGAAATTTCTTTTTAGCCTCGTTTTGTACTTCAATTATTTCAGAATAAAAACCCGTTGCACCTGTAAGGTACGAATAAGCTCCATTGGCATAGTATTCTTCCACCTCTCCCAAACCTTCGAAAAGCTTTGAATTTGAAGGGATTTTTGTTTCAGAAGAAATCAGATGCACTTTAAATACAATGTTCTTTGAGGAAACATCGCCTGAAGTATTTATATAATAATCTTTTCCTAAATTGATTGCCGAAAACTGAACGTATCGTTTTGGGTTAGCCTGAATATCGTTGATCAGAAAACTGAGGTTTTGAGAAAGCGCTGTAATTGAAAGATACAATTGATCATCGTTTAATAATAATCCTGCGGTACTTTCATCGCTGTTAATTTTTTCAAGTAAACTCAAAATCTGATTTGAAGCGTCGGCAATATTTTTAATAATTGGCGAAACTGAAATTTTTGATAAAGTGTCGCTTAAACTTGAAAGATTTTTTATTGTTTTTTCCAACTGTGCGGTATTGCTGCTTAAAAAACCTGTAACATCTTTAATGTTTATTAGTATTTGCTGCATATTACCTTTTTCGGTCGAAATAATTTGTTGTAAATCACTTGTTATCAGGTGTGCATTTTCAATGGATCTGTTGATGTTTTCGAAGCTTTCCGAGAGGTTTTCACGGGCATCTTCGTTAAATATTACGGTGAGAACCGTTATTGCCGAATCGATAGTGCTTAAAAGTTGTTCTGCTTTATTTTTTATTGGGAGTACCTGCAAACTAACCTGTTCCTTTAAATCGCTTTCGATTGCACCAGGTATTGTGTCGTAGGTTTGGTAAAATGTACTTTCATCGCTCAAAATCATTCTGATGGAACGCGTACCCATAATATCGCTGCTGACGATTTGTGCAAGTGAATTTACAGGTATATTAAATTCAGAATCAATCATTAATGTAACTATCAGATTTCCTGATTTATTGGGAGCAAAGACTATGTTTTTGACTTGACCAATTTGATAGCCGTTCATTGTAACTTTATTGGCTTTTAGCAAACCGTCAATGCGTTCGTAAACTACATAGTAGTATTTACTTTGCTTAAAAACATCATTCCCTTTCAGGTAATTGAGACCCCAAAAAAGAATTGCAAGCGTAATAACCACTAACAATCCAAGTTTCACATATTTCACATTTTTCATAAAACTCTTGTTTATTTTTTAAGTAAAACGTAAAATTAGAGAATTCATACTTCAATTACATTTTTTCCAATGCCTTTTTCACCGAAATAATTTCATTGTTTTCAACAGCCACAACAAACGATTCAGGAAATTTACCCTGTATTCGTTTCATTTCATTTTCAGCTTCCGGTAATGTAGTGAATTTCCCTGCAAAATAACGTGATTTATCTTTTGAGTCAATCCTGAATACATTTTTTTGGCCTTTAAAATTAGCAGGTGTTGTTTCTATTTTTTTTGTTGATGCTGCAATTTGCACCGAGAAAAAAATGTTGCTTTTTTTTTGGGTGTCCCCGGTTTTTGTTTCACCAGGTTTTATGCTGATTTCGGAGGTGTTTTTCAATTCGGGTGCGCCTGCTGTTGCAGGCACACTGTTAAAATTAGCGGTTTCAGTATGCAAGGTGAAACTGCTTTTATTTTCCACTTTCTTTTTGTAATCGGTAAAAGCATTAAATATTGAATTTGAAAGCGCTGACTTACCTTTTTCGCTTAACAAATAATTTCTTTCGTTTGGATGAGTTATAAAACCAACTTCAATAAGCACACCTGGCATGGCTGTTTGGCGAAGAACAAGAAATCCAGCCTGCTTAACACTTCGGTCGATGCGTTTGGCATAGTGAGTGAACTGATTTTGAATTGCCGATGCAAACATTACACTTTGTTCAAGGTATTCATCCTGAACCAACTCAAACATGATGTACGACTCGGGTGAATTTGGGTCGAAACCCTCGTATTTTGTAATGTAGTCATCCTCAAGTAAAATTACTGAGTTTTCCTTTTTTGCAACTTCAAGATTCTCTTGACTACGGTGCTGGCCTAATACAAAGGTTTCGGTACCCTGAACGCTTGTTTTGTCGGTGCCATTTACGTGGATTGAAATAAAAAGGTCGGCTTTGTTTTTATTGGCTATGTTAGCCCTGTTGTACAGCGGTACAAAAACATCCTTTGTGCGGGTGTAAATTACCTTTATTTCAGGATATTTGGTTCTAATGGAATTTCCGACACGCAAAGCCAAATCCAAAACTATATCTTTCTCTTTTGCATCGCCAACTGAGGCGCCAAAATCTTTACCGCCATGCCCGGGATCGACAACTACAACAGAAATACGTTTTTCTTCCGTATTTCCGTGATTACCCGGGTTACTCAATAAATTGGCCGCCGTAATAAATGTCAGAAGGAAAATCAGAATCAATTTAAAAAATGTCCTCTTCATCATGTTTTTGTTTCCAGCGTAAAAATAGAAATATTAAAATTATTTTGCATTTATTAGCGTTGTACTATAACCCTTATTTTTATTTTTGTCGGGGCTTAGCGTCCTTTGTAATACGGAAATCAATTTGTACAAGATATTAATTACATATATATTCTTCCTTTTTCCCTATTTATTATTTGGTCAGGAATCGGAAAAACTCACCAAAGGAATGAATGAGTTGGCTCCTGAAAATTTAAATACCGGGCTTGCGCCGGTTGATACAATAATTGCCGATTCAACAGTAAATGATTCCATTAAACAAAAAAACCAAAAGCCTATCATTGATGCTCCCATAGTGTACAGCGCCGAAGATTCGATAGTTGTATCGTTCGATGGACAAAAAGTGTTTATGTATAAAAATTCACGGGTAACATATCAGCAAATTGAACTAACTGCGTACTATATTGAACTTGACCTGGAAACCAAACAGATTTATGCCGAAGGATTTACCGACAGTACCGGAACAGTGGTTGAAAAACCCATTTTTAAACAAGGGTCTGAAGAATATGAATCAGAAACCATGCGCTACAATTTTGTGACTGAAAAAGCTTTTATTACCAAAGTTGTAACAGAGCAAGGCGAAGGAAGAATTTTAAGTGACCGCACTAAAAAAATAGGAAAAGATGTTTTTATTACCGAAAAAGCCAAATACACAACCTGCGATGCCGATCATCCTCATTTTTACATGCACCTTACCAAAGCAAAAGTGATTTCGAACAAAAAAATTGTAACCGGCCCTGCATACATGGTTCTTGAAGATTTCCCGATTTATTTTCCAATTCTGCCATTTGGGTATTTTCCAAATTCACCAACCTATTCATCGGGTATTTTGGTGCCGGTCTATGGCGAAGAACAAAACAGGGGATTCTTTTTGCGTGATGGCGGATATTACTGGGCAGCGGGCGAGTATTTCGATTTGGCTTTAAGAGGCGAAATATACTCCAAGGGTTCATGGGGAGTGCAAACACACACCAATTACCGCAAAAGATACAAGTTTAGTGGTGGCTTCGACTTCAGGTACAATGTGAATATTTATGGCGAATCGGGTTTAGACACTTACACAAAAACACCCCAGTTTGCTGTAACATGGAACCATAGCCAGGATGCCAAGGCAAACCCAAGCCGCACTTTTTCGGCAAGCGTTAATTTATCGAGCAGCGGGTACGATAAACAAAACTCTTACGAAGGAATGGCCGGTGGAAGCAATTACCTGTACACACAAAAATCATCGAGTATTTCATATTCGCAGAGGTTTGAAAACACACCTTTTAACATGTCGCTAAACCTACGGCATTCGCAAAACTCTGTTGATACCACAATTTCACTTTCGCTGCCCGAAATGACATTTAGCATGGCAAAAATTTATCCTTTTCGGAAGAAGTTAAGAACCGGACCCGTTAAATTCTACGAAAAACTTGGATTTAATTATACCGGTAATTTAAGAAACTCAATCAGTGACGTTAAAGAATATGATTTGTTAAATAAAAAATTCCCCGATGACTGGAAAAACGGTATTAAGCATAACATTCCGCTTGCTTTCCCCGGATTTAACCTGGCAAAATATATCAATGTAAGCCCGAGTATCGGTTACGATGAAAAGTGGTATTTTAAGAAATACAATTACACCTATGTTGAAGGCGAAACTTTTTATGATGAATACCGAAGGCCTTCAAATGTTGACAAGGATACCATTAACGGACTTAGCCGGGTTTATGATTACAGTTACAGTTTGAGTACATCAACCAATATTTACGGAATGTTTATACCGCGTAACCCAAATTCACGAATTAAAGGTATCAGGCATAAATTGTCGCCATCGGCAAGTTTTAGTTACCGACCCGATTTTGGTCAGGCGCGTTTTGGATACTGGCAGGAAGTTCAGGTTGATTCAACAGGTAAAACGGCATTTTTCGATGTTAACGAAGGAGGTGTTTATGGCGGTTCTCCGGGAAGGGGCGCATCGGGAGCTATCAGTCTTTCAATTAACAATAACCTCGAAATGAAGGTGCTCGATACAAAAGACACTACAAAAACCAATGAAGCAGTAAAATATAAAAAAGTTAAGATTATTGATAATTTGAGTTTAACATCATCGTACAATTTAATTGCCGACTCGATGAACCTTGCACCCATCAGCATCAGGGCACGAACAA
>JBBIVS010000037.1:0-9028 GCA_037439605.1 Draconibacterium sp.
GGAAACTCAGTGGTGCGGGTGGTGGTGGTTACCTTGTGCTGGTTTCCGAAAAACCGGTAAAAAATGCAATTCAAATCAGAATTGTGCGTCCGTGACTAAATATCCACTTATTTTAATTGTGCTATTAGCTGGTTATATTTCCAAAGGCCAGAATCCGCTTCACATTTCAATATCAAATTCAACCTTGGCCGCAACAGACAGTTTGCTGCCATTTTGGTTTACAGCAAATCAGCATGGAAAAATTGAAGTAAACAATTCCTTTTTAAATATTTCAGAAATTTTTATTGGTCAGAATTATCAAAATACAAATAACCAAAAGTTAGGATATACCTGGGGAAGCGATTTTATTGCCGCATTTGGCGCATCGCCGTATTACCAGATAAACAAAGTATTTGCAGGTTTTTCATACCGTGGGTGGGAAATAAAAGGAGGAACTTTTTTCGACGAAATCAGGTATGCCGGTTTATCGACAAGTAATGGAATCATTGCGGAAAGCCAGAATTCGCGACCAGTTCCAAAAGTAAGATTTGCAACACTTGGTTATAAACAACTACCCTTTTGGCAAAATTGGTTCAGCTTTAAAGGTGAATATGAAGAGGGGTTTTTGAATGATGAACGCTATGTTTACGGTGCGCATTTACACCATAAAAACCTTTATTTTAAATTTCAAACCTCTGCTACCTTTAATTTCAGCATTGGTTTTGAGCATTATGCGATGTGGGGAGGAACATCGCAGGATGAAAATATCGGAGAGTTGCCCGGCTGGGAAAACTATTGGCGCTATGTTTTTGCTTTACCGGGCGGAGAAGATTTTCCGGTGACTGACCAGCAAAATATTTCGGGTAACCAGTTAGGTACATATCAATTAGAATTTAACAAAGACCATTCAGATTTTCACTTAACCCTGTACATAAGCCATCCATGGGAAGACAATTCTGGTTTAAACTGGCATAATTGGCCCGATAACCTGATTGGATTACACGTTAATTTCAAAAATGATAAAAAACTGGTAACCGATATAGTGTATGAATTTACAAATTCACGGCAACAAAGTATCCGCGATTCGATCTATTCATGGGACGAAACTTCAGGTCAATGGAAAATGAACGAATATGACAGTTATTATAACCATGGTGTTTACCAATCGGGATTTACATATCAGCAAAAAGTGATGAGTTCGCCCTTATTTTTCCCAGTAAACATTAGCAACAGAATTTCAATGGGATTGCCATCCAACCGGTTTTTTTCCCACCATTTTGGTTTGAAAGGAAATTTTTCCGACTTCATTGAATGGAAGGGACTTTTTACATACATCCAACATCTTGGAACTTATCCAAAACCCTATGCGGAAGCCCAAAATCAAATTTCCGGATTACTTGAGGTTCAGTATGTTAATCCGGGGTTTCCTTTCCAAATCGGTTTATCTGCCGCGGGAGACGCGGGTAATTATGCTGGCAAAAATCTTGGGGTTCAGTTAATTTTGACCAAAAAATTGTGAAAAATAACTATTGAAAAAATTAACAAATGAAAAAATTTTTCAATATTAAACTTGAAAAATAGTGCAAATCACATAAATTTTCTTGAACTTTGAATATAATTTGTAGAATTAATAAATCAAAATTTGTTTACTCACCCACAAGTAAAAAATGGATTTTATACTAACAGTCGGTGCTTTTTTAATTGGATTTTTGCTGGTGATGATATCCATTCCACCAATAATCAGAGTGGCAAATGCCAAGCATCTGTTTGAACCTTTCGGAGAGAGAAGAGTTCATACCAGAACTGTGCCTCCAATGGGTGGTATTGCTATTTTTATTGGATTTACACTGAGTAGTATTATTGCTACGGATGGAATCAGTTTCGATGCGCTGAAATACATTATTGCATCAGTCATAATCATGTTCTTCATTGGCCTTAAAGATGATTTAATGGATATTTCTGCACGAAAAAAACTGATGGTTCAGATTTTTGCAGCGGTAATTCTTATCACAATGGGAAATGTCAGGTTTACTCATCTTCACGGAATTCTGGGTTCTGAAGAAATTGGATACCTTACCAGTTTGATTTTGTCGATTTTTGCAATGGTTGTAATAATTAATGCATTTAATTTAATTGATGGCATTGATGGATTGGCCTCTGGCCTTGCAATAGTTGCAGCTTCTGCATTTGGCGTATGGTTTTTTGTCGATGGTAATGTACAATTTTCCATTCTTTCGTTTGCCCTTGTGGGTAGTTTGACCGGGTTCTTTATTTACAATGTTTTTGGCAGCAAAAACAAACTTTTTATGGGCGATACAGGTTCATTAATCATTGGGCTTGTTATTTCGGCTTTGGCTGTAAAATTTAATGAGTTTAATATCGATAAAAGTTTACAGTTTGGAATTAAAGCTGCCCCCTCTGTTTCTTTTGCAATCATTATCGTTCCTCTTGTAGACACTTTAAGGGTAATGACAATACGGATATCGAAAAAAATATCACCATTTTTACCCGATAACAATCATATACATCATCGACTACTGGAATTGATACCCAGCCATTTAAAAGTAACAATTATTATTATCACAGCAAATATTTTCATTATTGCAATAGCCTTATTTTTAAATCAGTTAGCTTTCAATGTAAATCTTCAGTTCTTAATCGTACTTTTATGTGGCATTTTTTTATCTTATATTCCTTCTTTTATTCTTAGAATCAAAACCTCACAAACTTTAAAAAATCCAAATCAAATCAAGCAACTGGGTTAGTACTTTAATCTTTAAAATAGAAAACAACCGGATTAAACAATTAATTGAATCTACCCAAAAGAAAAAAGGGTAGAATTATTTATGGACGCTATTGAAGATGATTGATAAAATTACAAACCCAAAATATAAAACCAATCAAGATAAAGATAATTCTGCCCTTTTAAAGTAGGTACAAGTTACGCCAATAAGTTGATTTTACAATTTATTTTTAAAGTTTATTAACTAAATTTAACGATCAATAAAATTGCTTGATATTTTTATAACATTTTGACAATCAAGATAAACATAATTATCATGTTAGCCACGCACCTGACTTTTACAAGTGGTTCAGGTAATTCTCAATCAAATCATCATAACTTTTCATCAGTTGCCTGACAATTTCATTTTGTGGATTAAAAGTGATGTAATCCACTTTTTTTACAGGTAAAACTTTAGGCGAAGTACCTGTAATAAACGCAGCATCAAACTTTTGGAGTTCGCCCAAATTAATTTCAGATTGGTTCACTGTAATATTGAGTTCATCGGCTAAACGAATGATTTTTTGTCGTGTTATTCCCAACAAAACCTTATTCGGTGGCGCAGTTACAAGTTCTCTTCCTTTCACAAAAAAAACATTGCTGCGGCTTCCTTCGGTAATCTGACCGAGGTGATCTACCAACAAAACTTCATAAAATCTGTTTTCTTCAAGCATTTGGTCTGCCCGCTGCCGCACCGTGGTTTGAAAAACCTTGGCGTTCGGATTTTCACGTTCGGCTTTTAAAATACCGCAGGAAACACCTTCGCGATACATTTCATCAGAAGGATAACTGTGCGGTATAAAAAATATTTTCAGATTTATTTTACAAGAAATCAATATATTACCCTCTGTTATCTTATTTTTATCAATCAGATTTTTAATAAATGTACTGATTTGGTTTTTTGAAAACCGAACGGTTCTTCCGGCTAAAAGTGCTGAATTGTAAAAACGTTCAAGATGATCCTCTAAAAACAGCGGAAAACCTTTTACTACCCTCAAAACTTCGTATATTCCACCCTCATTTTCTCCGGCAATAAAAACTTCAGTTGGCATAATTTCATCGTTAAAAACAAAAAATTTATGAATTGGTAAAACTGCCATTTTCATTTGATTTGTTGTAAATTTATTAATTGTTTTTAAAAGGGACTGCAATGAATGAAAAATTTCCGGTTCCGCTAACATTCAATCCATATAAACACCATTTTCGGTTTTTATTGCAGCAAATAGGTGTTTGGAAAAATATGGAATGGAGAGAAGTTCACAATGAATTGCTTTATATTGGTGAAAACCTACTCGATTTATATATAGGCGATTTAACACTTGATGAAATTTGCGACGAATGCATCCATTATTTTCAAAACAGAAATATCACCAGCAAAGATTTATTTTTAAACTGGTTACATCCTTTTGAATACAGAAAAATTAAATTAAACGATTTCTCAGAATGGGTTGTTAAGGAAAGCAACGACCACGAAAAATATATACATATTCATCCTGCCAAACATTCGGTACACACTATTCGTGTCAGGGCGGCCACTTTAAAAACAGTAATTAGCTTAATAATTACAACAAACCCTATTTCGGGGCAAATGAATGAAAACCTGTTGGCAATAAACCAGAACCGAACGAAGTATCTTCAGCTTTCACCAATAAAATCATTACACCCCGACAAAGGAATCTTAAAGTTGTGGGAACTTTTTAATGGAAATTACTGAGCTAAACTTCCATTTAAATTAAGTGAGTTTAAAACCGAATTTTTATAATTTCTCCCTATTGGCAGTTCCTTCCCCGGAACTTCAATGGTACTGGTGGTAAATACTTCAATCCTCGACAAAGAAACAATAAACGATTTATGAATTCTCAGAAATCGGTCTGATGACAATTTTTCTTCCAAACTGGTCATGCTGGTTTTGGTAATAAATCTTTTCCTGTCAGTATAAATCTGAACGTACTCACTTAATCCTTCAATGTACAAAATTTCACCAAGATTAACTTTAATTACGCGTTTGTATTCTTTAACATAAATAAATGGTTCTTCCTTTTGATTTTCTGAAAAAGAAACTTTAACATCTGTTTCCTTTTGAGTTAGCTGGTAGAATTTATTGATTGCCTTCAGGAATCGCTCAAAAGTTATTGGTTTAAGAAGATAGTCCACCACATCGAGTTCAAAACTATCGAGAGCATACTCCCTGTATGCGGACGTAATGATAATCTTAGGTGGATTTTTCAGTATTTTCAGGAATTCGATACCTGTAATCTGTGGCATTTGAATATCAATAAACATGATATCGACTTTTTTGTCGTGCAATTCCTGCATCGCTTTCATGGCATCAGCCGATTACGCAACCGAAAAATTTATACAGAAACATGGCAGCCTTGGCCGGAGTTATGGCTGTTTGTCATTGCCTCCCGATCTGATAAAGCCTGTCGCTGAAACTATAAAAAACGGATCTTTGATGTTTATTTACAAACCCGACGACAATTATTTACGGAAATCATCATTGCTGAATTAAGAAGAAAGTAATTACTGAATTAATTTTTCTTTTAACTGGTAAACTCAAAAATGCGTAACTCCGCCGGAAACGATAAATTTCATGGTTTCCGCTGGCGAAACGTCAATTTTTATTACTCTTTCGGCAGGTACTAAGTACAACTCTCCTGAAAAATTGTAAGAATGTGGAAAGTAAACAGCCGCCAGATCATTTTCTCCAATGGTTTCCATTGTTTCCCGTGTTATAAAACCCAGTTTCCACAGGTTATTTTCTTTGTTAAACAGCACTTTTACCGGTATGTTGAATTTCTTCTCTTTTCCAACAAATGCCGCAAAAAGGTCGTTTAGAGAGGTGTAAAGCAAATTAAGCAACGGAATCTTTTTAATCAGGTTTTGAATTACTTTTTTTAACGGGCGTACAAGTGTTGTTTGCCCGATAAAACCAAGCAAAGTGATAAAACCAACCGAAACCAGAATGCCAAGTCCCGGTATTTTAAAACCAACAACAGGTTCCATGTTGTCAGTCAGCCAACTATCGAGCATTACAAACAGCGTGTGGAGGATGTAAATGATAATAACAACCGGGGCAACCAGCAAAACACCCTGCAAAAAGTATTGAGTTATCTTTTTCATGATATAGGTAAATTTTACTTCAACTGTTCTTTTAAAAAATTGGTCATTTTGGTGTAAAGATGCATCGAAGTATTTCCGCCGCGGATTCCGTGGTTGCGGTTGGTGTAAATAGCCATATCGAACTGAACGCCGGCATGTACCATTTTTTCGGTAAACTCGTAGGTATTTTGCGCGTGTACATTGTCATCGGCCGAACCATGAATGATGAGCAACCTGCCTTTGATATCGTCGGCGTGGGAGAGGGGAGCATTTTCATCATAACCCTTTTCATTTTCTTCGGGAGTTCTCATGTAACGCTCGGTATAAACTGTATCGTAAAACCGGAAACTGGTAACCGGGGCAACTGAAATACCTGCCTTGAAAAGTTCACCCCCTTTTTGCATTGTCAGCAAAACCATAAAACCTCCGTAACTCCAGCCATAAATGGCAATATTCGATTTGTCAACGTAACTCAAAGTTCCCAAATATTTCGCGGCTTCCACCATGTCATCCGATTCATAACGGCCAAACTGTTCGTAGGTAATTTTTCTGAAATCCTCGCCGCGTGCTGCAGTTCCGCGCGGATCGACACAAACCACCAGAAACCCTTCCTGTGCAAGGTAATGTTCCCATCCAATTCCGCGCCCCCAATTGTCGGCAACGCTTTGAGAATTTGGCCCGCTGTACTGGTTCATAAAAACCGGGTATTTTTTAGAGGCGTCGAATCCTTCGGGCTTAATCATGTATCCGTTTAATTCAACTCCGGCTGATGTTGTAAAACTGAAAAACTCTTTTAGCGGTAGAGTTAAAACTTTAACAGTGTTTTTTAAAACCGTATTATCCTGTAAAACCTTTATCTGAGAGCCTTTATTATCGTGTAGTGTAACAAGTGTCGGGGTTTTACTGTTACTGAAATAGTTCACATAGTAATTAAAATTTCTGCTGAAATCAACATCGTTGGTTCCTTGCAAAGTTGACATTTTACCTTTCTTTTTTTCATCCTGGCTGATAAAGTACACCTCGCGCCGCAGCGGTGATTCAGCTGCCGCCTGGTAATAAAATACTTTCCGGATGTTGTCGTAACCATAAAATTTGGTGACATCGAATTTTCCTTTGGTAAGCTGTTTAATTTCAAAACCGTTATTATCGAACAAGTACAGGTGCGACCAGCCATCACGTTCGCTGGTTATTACGAATTTGCCATCATCAAGGAAAACAAAATTATCCATAAAATTTTCATCGATGTAACGCTTGTTTTTTTCTGTGAAAAACCTTCTCGAATCGCCTGTGTAAGGGTTGGCTAACAAAACATCGAGGTTGTTTTGCAAACGGTTTAAGCGCATTACCACCAGGCTGTTGGCATCGGGAGTCCATTTCAGCCGCGGGATGTAAATGTTTTTTTCCGGTCCAATATCAACCGCCATATTGGTTTTTGAGCGCAGTTCGTGAACCAAAACTGTTATTTCCGAATTTTTCTCACCTGCTTTCGGATATTTTAAGGTTTTCTCCCCGGGATAAAGTTTATTACTTTCAATTACAGGACTTTCGCCGGCATACATAGGCATAGTGAATTCAGGGACTTGTCTTTCATCAAATTTCACAAAAGCCAGGAATTTACTATCGGGCGACCACCACAATGCTTTGTTGTAACCAAACTCTTCTTCGTAAACCCAGTCGGGGATTCCGTTGATGATTTTGTTTTTCTCCCCGTCGTAGGTAACCTGGTTTTCGGTTCCGAATTTCAGGCTTTTTATAAAAATATTATTGTTTCGAACAAAGGCCACCCTGTCGCCATCAGGCGAGAAAGTTGCCACCTGCTGGGCGCCTTTTTCCGAAAGTGGTTTAAATTCTTCGGTTACAAAATTCCAAACGTAATAAGAGGCCGTAAACGAATGGCGGTAAATAGGCTGAATATCGGTTGTAAGCATCACTTTTGTTTCGTCGGGGCTGAACAGGTAATCGCTGAATGTTTTAATGGGAGCGTCCTTGATTTCTTTGATATCGAAAACCACTGCAACCTCGTTTCCGGTCTTGTAGCTGTATTTCACAATCTGGCTGTTGTTTTCGAGTGTTGTGTAATGTTCACCGTCTTTCATACTTCGCAGTCCTGTAACCGTTTGCGCCCTGAAAGTGCCTTTTACCAGAATATCTTCCAGAGTAATTTTTTGTGGCTGCTGCGCCATTGCTGAAAAAACGATTACTATCGTTAGTAATGAAAAAGTCAGTCTTTTCATTTGATATCTGTTTTAAATTATTTGAACTGTCAGCAAAAGTAAAAATTGTTGTTTAAGGATAAAGATGTTTAAACCAAAAAAAATCAGTTAGTTTAAACTTTTGTAACTAACTGATTTTCAATTTGTCGGGGTGACAAGATTTGAACTTGCGACCCCCCGCCCCCCAGACGGATACGCTACCAGGCTGCGCTACACCCCGAACTATTTTTGTTGTTTTGCCATAATTTCTTTTAGCGTCTGCAAATGTAACAGTTGATTTTTTATATGCAAAACTTTTTTTCCTGAATTCGGGTACTATTACTAACCGAATAGTTTTTGTCTATTTATCTTTCATTATTATTGATTGCTTTTGATGATTTTGTAAAAAGATGTTTTGTACTTTTGTGCAAAAAATTAAAAGTTATGTTTAAACCACTTGATATAAAAGAAAACAGTGAAAAACTGACAGTGCAACCTACAGATATTGAGCGTGTTAAATGTTTGATAATTGGTTCAGGCCCTGCTGGTTACACTGCGGCAATTTATGCATCACGCGCCAATTTATCTCCGGTAATGTACGAAGGATTGCAACCCGGAGGTCAGTTAACAACCACTACAGAAGTTGAAAATTATCCGGGTTATCCTGAAGGAGTTACTGGTTTGGTGATGATGGAAGATTTTAAAAAGCAGGCTCTGCGTTTTGGCGCAGATGTTCGCTGGGGAATGGCTACAAAAGCTGATTTTTCGGGCGAAATTCACAAAGTATGGATTGATGACAGTAAACTGATTGAGGCTGAAACAGTAATTATTGCAACCGGCGCCACTGCCAAATATTTAGGTTTGGACGATGAAAAGAAATATGCAGGCGGGGGAGTTTCGGCCTGTGCAACTTGCGATGGTTTTTTCTACCGCGGAAAAGATGTTGCCGTTATTGGCGGTGGAGATACTGCCG
>JBBIVS010000037.1:9038-13561 GCA_037439605.1 Draconibacterium sp.
AGGCGATGTACCTTGCCGGTTTATGCAGAAAGGTTTATCTGATTGTCCGCAGGGATGAACTGCGCGCATCGAAAGTGATGGCTGACCGGGTTCAGAGAACGCCAAATGTCGAGATTCTCTGGAAACATCAAACCAAAGGGTTATTAGGCGAAAATGGTGTTGTTGAAGGCGCTGTTTTGGTTAAAAACAAAGGTGAAGCAGGAGAGGAAGAAGTGAAAATTAAAATCGACGGATTTTTCCTTGCCATTGGGCACAAACCCAATTCCGATATATTTGCTGAGTACCTTGATACGGATGAAGTTGGTTACATTAAAACCGTACCCGGAACATCGAAAACCAAAGTACCCGGTGTTTTTGCCTGCGGCGATGTGCAGGATTCACATTACCGGCAGGCAGTTACAGCAGCCGGTTCTGGGTGTATGGCAGCTATTGATGCTGAAAGATATTTGTCGGAAAAGCACTCGTAAACAAGGATTTTTCCATAAAAAAAAAGCAGGATTGATTCCTGCTTTTTTTTATCAATATGTTGAATTATACTTTATTTCACCACTTTGAGGAGCGTGGCTTCTTTGCTACATATCAACCTGAACTGTTGCCAGTTCGGTTTTTGAATATTTACCATTTTCCAGTTTTTCACGTACTTTTTTGAATGCTTCAACGGTAACCTTAACATCTTCCAGAGTATGCGTTGCTGTTGGCATTAACCGCAAAATTATTTCACCTTTTGGAATAACCGGGTAAACAACCATGGAGCAAAAAATACCATAGTTTTCGCGCAGGTCATAAACCATGTTGGTTGCCTCGAAAATACCACCTTTCATAAATACCGGGGTTACGGCGGAGTTTGTTCTTCCCAAATCAAAACCGGCTTCGCGCAATCCTTTTTGAAGATTTTCAACAACAGTCCATAATTTTTCTTTTAATTCAGGTTTGGTACGGATTAGTTCAAGTCGTTTTAATGCTCCAATTACCATCGGCATTGGCAACGATTTGGCATAGGTTTGCGAACGCATATTGTAGCGCAGATAGTAGCAAATATCAGTGTCGCAGGCAATGAAAGCGCCAATGCCGGCCATTGCTTTGGCAAAGGTGGCAAAGTAAAGATCTATTTTGTCCTGAACACCAAAATGTTCGCCGGTTCCTGCACTTGTTGCTCCCATCATTCCAAAACCATGGGCATCGTCAACCAGCAAACGGAATTCGAATTCGTCCTTCAGTGCGGCAATTTCATCGAGTTTGCCCATGTCGCCGGCCATACCAAAAACACCTTCTGTAATTACAAGCACTCCGCCTTTTTGTTTTTCAGCCAAACGGGTTGCATGTGTAAGTTGTTTGCGTAAACTGTCCATATTGTTATGCAGAAACACAAAACGTTTGCCCATGTGCAGACGAACGCCATCCAAAATACAGGCGTGCGACTCGGCATCATAAACAATTACATCATTTCTTCCGCAAATTGCATCGATAACCGACACCATTCCCTGGTAACCGTAATTAAGCAAAAAGGCATCGGGTTTGCCAACAAAAGCTGCGAGTTCACGTTCCAGTTCCTCATGTTTTGCAGTTTGTCCCGACATCATTCTGGCGCCCATCGGGTATGCCATTCCATATTGGGCAGCAGCTTGGGCATCGGCTTTTCTAACCTCAGGGTGGTTAGCCAATCCCAAATAATTGTTTAAGCTCCAGGTTAAAACTTCCTTACCTCTGAACATCATTCTTGGCGCAATTTCCCCTTCCAGTTTAGGAAAGGCAAAGTAACCATGAATTTGCTTTGCATACTGCCCAATTTCGCCCTGATTGGCCCTGAATTTATTAAATATATCCACGATGTAAAATTTTTGTGATTATTTCGGTGCAAATGTAAACTTTTTTAAATTTCAGGCAAACGTGTTAAATTATGCTAAAGCCACTTTTTTGTATGGTTTTCATTCCTATTTTCGCCTCCGGTTATCAAAATTAAAGGCACAATCTTTTAAAAATGAAATAACTGATTCAAATATTTCCAAATCAGTTGAGTTTAAATAAGACATTAAATTTTTTAGCATATAATAAAAAAGTATATTTTTGCGCCATGTTTATGAAAATGAGATTTTTTTTACCTGCATTGATAGTTTTGACCGTAGTTTTCAGTTCGTGCAGCAACTACAATAAAATTGTGAAAAGCACTGATTACGAGTATAAATTCAAAAAAGCCGTTGAATATTACGAACAAGGTGAATATGTGAGGTCGGGAACTCTTTTAAAAGAGCTGGTAAATATTTACCGCGGTACCAGCCGTGCCGATAAAATATATTACTATTATGCCAAAAGCATGATTGGGCAAAGAGATTACCTGATGGCTGGTCACTATTTCAGGTCGCTGGTAAAGGAATTTCCAATGAGCGAACATGCAGAGGAGTCTTATTTTATGGATGGTTATTGTTCATATCTGATGTCGCCAAAAGCACGTCTTGACCAGAAAACCACACACGAGGCAATCGACGCGCTTCAACTTTATGTAAATCTGTACCCTTTTAACCCGAGGGTTGAAGAAGCTAACCGGCTCATTGACGAAATGAATAACAAACTGGTTTATAAATCATATTTAAGCGCCAAGTTATATTACGATTTTGGAAATTATAAGGCAGCAGTTATTGCTTTAAGCAACTGTTTAACCGCATTTCCCGATTCAAAATACAGGGAAGAGTTAATGTTCATGCTGCTCGAATCAAAATATATGCTTGCAATGGCCAGTGTTTATGAAAAACGCCAGGAACGGTTATCGAGTACCGTAGATGAGTATTTTTCATTTATCGACGAATTTCCCGAAAGCAAGTACATTAAAGATGCCCAGCGGTTTTATAAAACAACGTCGGAAATGATAAATTACAAAGAAGAAGAATCAATTATTAATTAAAATATGGATTACAAGAAAACGAAAGCAGCGCAATCGACAATTTCGCGCGATTTGGATTTGTTAACCAAAGAAACCGGAAACATTTATGAAACAGTAATGATTTTAGCCAAAAGATCAAATCAGATTTCTTCGGAGTTAAAGGAGGAATTAAATCAGAAACTTCAGGAATTTGCATCTTACACCGATAATTTGGAGGAAATTTTTGAAAACCGGGAGCAAATCGAGATTTCTAAATTTTACGAACGAATGCCAAAACCTACTTTAATTGCTTTTGAAGAATTAAAGGAGGGCGAAATTTACCACAGGAACCCAAGCAGGGAAAACAAACCTAAAATTTAAACTCAAAGCCCATGCGGCTTGAAGGGAAAAAAATAATACTGGGAATAACCGGAAGCATAGCAGCATACAAGGCAGCTATGCTTTTGCGTTTATTTGTTAAGGAAGGGGCCGAAGTGCAAGTTGTTATTACCAGTTCGGGAAAGGAATTTATTACGCCCGTTACGCTTTCGGCCCTGTCGGGGAAACCTGTTATAAGCGAGTTTTTCGGTGCAAACGATGGAACCTGGAACAGCCATATTGATTTGGGACTTTGGGCCGATATTATGGTTATTGCGCCAGCAACCGCCTCAACTATTGCAAAAATGGCTAATGGTGTTGCCGATAATATACTGGTAACCACATATTTGTCGGCAAAATGCCCGGTTTTTATTGCCCCGGCAATGGATTTAGATATGTTTGCCCATCCATCGACCCAGAAAAACCTCGAAATATTAAAGTCCTTCGGAAATACAATAATCGAACCTTCGTCAGGTTTTCTGGCCAGCGGTTTAAGCGGAAAGGGCAGGATGGAGGAGCCTGAAGTTATCGCGGACCTGGTGGCAGTTTATTTTAATATCGACAGCAAATTAAAAGGGAAAAAATTCCTGGTAACAGCCGGGCCAACATTCGAAAAGATTGATCCCGTGAGGTTTATTGGAAATTATTCATCGGGAAAAATGGGTTACGCCCTTGCAGAAAGGCTGGCACAATCGGGCGCCGAAGTGGTTTTGGTTTCCGGCCCGGTATCGGTTTCTGCTTCCAGTAACAACATTGAACTGGTAAAAGTGGAAACTGCCGCCGAAATGTATGCAGAATGTATTGCCCGTTTCCGGAAAATGGATGGCGCGGTAATGTGCGCTGCAGTGGCCGATTTTACGCCTTCGGTTGTAAGTGGCAAAAAAAACAAACGTGGAAGTGAAAAATGGAACCTTGAACTGGTCGCTACAAAAGATATTGCAAGGCTTTGGGAGAGGTAAAAGACAGTAAACAAATTCTCGTTGGCTTTGCTCTTGAAACTGATGATGAAACATCCAATGCCTGGAAAAAACTGGAAAAGAAAAACCTCGATTTTATTGTTTTAAACTCTCTTAACGATGATGGCGCCGGATTCCAGGTTGACACCAACAAAATCACAATCATCGACAAAGACAATAATCAACAGGTTTTTGAGTTAAAAAGTAAAAAAGATTCTATCGGATCCAAAATTGTTGATGGAGCCTATAGAACTATGCTTGAACGATTACGAAGTAATAGCATTCCTAACCTCTTTCTCTTAAATTATGAGCCTAGAGATTTCAAGGTCTTAAAT
>JBBIVS010000038.1:0-2068 GCA_037439605.1 Draconibacterium sp.
AGAGTCGTTTGGGATAAAAAAGCCCCACTTTTGCCATTATTAGGATTAGAATAATAAAGTAATTTGTTACGCTCAAATTAACGGAGGAATGAAAATTTCCGAGTTTTTTTGGGGGTTATAAATTTGTTCAAGAAAGAGTTTATTGATTTAATGGAACCATTAGATTTTCGTCAATAATTCCAATATGTTTCTTAGTTTTCTGGGACGCAAAATATTGGACTTTATAGTTCCCGTGCTGCATCGAAATTGTCCATTCATTGCTTTTTGTCAATTCTTTGAATTCATTTAAAGAAACCTTACCGGTTTGTCTTAATTTGTGTTTTTTATGGATGTTTTCCGAAATAAGTGTTTTTGGGCAACAGATATTTATTGTTGTAAATACGTTTGAAATAAATACATTATCAGGGTTAATGTTATCCGAATTTGAATATATGCTGTAATTGACAATGACACTATCAGAAACATTCCTAAAAGTAAAATCAATGTCAAGATTATATTCTTTATTATTGAATGAAAGAGGTTTAATAAAATATTGCATCACTCCGGGTGAAACAAAAAAATCTTCCCATAAATTTTTTCCAGTCTTTGAAACTTGGGGTTTAATTGAAAAACAAGAAGCCAAAAGAAGCGAAATACAAACCGTAATAATTAATTTTAATCTCATTGGCTAATTTATTATAATTTGGTTTTCAATAAATTGTTTTACAAACTTCGAATCCTCTGTATTTCCTTTGTTTATAACTGAAAATAAATATTTGTTTCCCGAATCTAATACCTTCAAATAGTGCGTAATAGTAGCTGATGAATCGCGTTTAAAACTAATTAAAAATGAATTGTTCTGAATAGAGTTTTGATAAATATATTTATTCTTTGATTGTAATAAAATTTGGTTTTTTATTTCTTGAAAGCTTGTTTCATATCCAATCCCAATAAACATAAGTTGATTTGAACCTGAGAGTAATTTGTATAAAACCATGAAATTTTCTTTTTTATTACCAAAAAAAGATCTGTATATTTCAACATCATTTTCAGTAATTGTAACAACTTTATATTCCTCTGGTATTTTAAAACTTGTGTTTTGATCAAGCATAATATCTTTGTTTATGGTACAGCCCCATTGAATTAATATTAAAAAGAAAAGAAAAAGAATTTTTTTCATTTTAAAGAAGATATTAAAAGAAAGTGGAAGCATAATCAATGCCTCCACTGTTTAAAAAAATTATTCACCACTCACTATTGTTTCATAAGTGACAACTAATCCAAGAATGCTTGTGTGCTTTATATCCACCGATGAAATTCTTGTGATTCCGCCATTTTTTGCTGCTGTTTTGATACTGGCATCACCATTGAAAAAAAGAATTCCGAGATACCCGGTTGCTTTTGCTGTGCCAACCTTACTGCCAACAGCATAGCCTGTAGCATTTACTGGTAAAGTGAGCGCACAAGATGAAAGGAATAAGCCAATGGCCAATGTAAGCGCCATGATTTTTGATTTTTTGTTAAATTTTACCATGATTTTTGATTTTTTGTTAAATTTTACCATGATTTTTGATTTTTAAGTTTTCCTACTCTTAAGGTTTTTCGGTTACACCCTTTGTTATTTTTAAAAATTTTTTTGAAATCTTAAAGAATAAATGATAATCATTATAACCAGAAGAACGACAGAATAAATAAGAATTTCTTTCCGGTGATGATATAAGTATTTATTGTTTATTCCTGCTTTCCGCTGTTTTATTTTGCTCAATTTTCCAAAAGTTGTTTCACTCCCTTTTAAAGACACCCAAATATTATCATCTTTTTGATACGTTTCGATTAGTTTACATTCGCTCACTGGTTGAATTAAAATTGCCGAATTATTGTCATTGGCGCTCAGCTCACATTTATTTTGAATGATGAAAAACTTTTCTTCGACAGTTAAATTTTTAGCACATAAAATTGTCACTAATTCGGTGTCTTCCAAAACTTCGTTTACCCCATCAGAGCACATAAAAATTAAATGTCTTGAATCTATATTTTTAAAATTCTGAATTTCGGTTATTGCCAGATCGGACTCAGGCAGCGCTTGAAT
>JBBIVS010000038.1:2096-2362 GCA_037439605.1 Draconibacterium sp.
GTATCCGGATTCCTGAATAATTCCTGATTTGATTAATTCACTTGATACAGAATGATCTGTTGTCCTCCAGTATTTTTCTTCAAAAGTGTCAATTACATATATCCGACTGTCACCAATGTGTGCACAAATTAATCCTTTTTCGTTAAAAACAGCGGCACAAAAGGTGGTCCCGATTCCTTTCAATTCAGGCTGTTCCTTAACTACTTGATTTAATTCAGTTTGTGTTTCATCAATAATATTTTTTACTAATGCCGAGGTGATTTCAT
>JBBIVS010000038.1:2375-13536 GCA_037439605.1 Draconibacterium sp.
GCTGATTATTTTACTGGCAATTTCTCCGTTGTCATTTCCACCAACACCATCACACAATACATAAGCAAAATCTGCTAATTTTATATAGTCCTCATTATTTGTTCGCTTTCCTGTGTGTGAATAGCTAAATGCTTTCATTATAAGTGTATTAATGCGAAAAAATGGTTGTTTTAATAGTTTTTTTATTCCCAGAATTTTAGTTTATTTAAAAAACTTTCATCAGATTTTTCATTTGGCGTCTTTTTTGCCTTTCTTTTCATTGGGTCAATTATTGGATTATTCCAAAGTCTTAACATGTTATTCGATTTGTAAACTTTTCCATTTAACGTAAGACCAATGGAACCTATCCATTTGTCAGTTTTTGACAAATCAATACTTTCAGAAATATATGTCTGTTCTTCTTCATTCCAAATGTTCATTTTCCCAATATTTATTTGCCTACCAAACCTGAAATTTAAATTAATGTACGAAAGGCGGGATGATATTTCGAATCCGTAAAAATAGTTTTGCATTGATACATCCGTTAAACCGGGAATATAGAAATTGGCGAATTTAATACCTGGGGTGTATTTAGCCCTTCCCAATAAATTTACATCCAATTGTCGCAACACCGAGCCTCCCAAACGCCAATCCAAGTTCAGGAAAAAAAAGTAAGGCGCAACTGTTTTATAATCAGTTGAAATGATTGCATTAGTTGAATCAGTCGAATTAATTGTAATGCGACTATAATCGGCATTGAATATTGCCGAAGATAAACCTGAGCGTGGAAAAACCTGGATACGGCCAAAACTTGCTTCAAAATTATCAATATCATTAACGTTTTTAGCATTGTAGAATTTCCCTTGGCTTTGGTTAAATGGTATACTGGCTTCCAAAATATGAAATGTAGAACGCGAATAATTTGGCAGTTTTCCTCTTCTGATAATTTCTTCTTTATGGTTTATTGTCCCATTAAAATATTTTTTCTTTCCTTCTGTTAATGTTACACGATATTTGCCATGTGGAAGCAGGATGGATGCCGGGGTTTTATTTGTCTGATCGATCACAATATTTTGATTTTCTTCTTTACCGGCGATCTTAACCTGTAATCCTGCTTTCTCACTTTCCAATACTAATGGAAATGTAGGCCTGAGTTCAAATTTTTGTATTTCGTTGTCAGGTGAACTTTGGTTTATTGTCTTTGTGAATTTTTCGGTGGCAAAACCACTTTTTCTAATTAATATCTCGTGCTTTCCCTCTTTTAAAACAGTGCTTTTGGGAGAAAATCCGATTAAAACACTGTCCACCATAATTTCAGCATAAGGGGGAGTTGTTTCAAAATTTACTTTCCGTGCAGCATACATCGCAACATCAAGAACGGTTATTTTTTTTTCTTCCACTGCTATTAGATAATCTTCTTTCAAAGGCACAAATCCCGACTTTTCTAATGTTACTTTATGTTCCCCGATTTTTGTTTTTACCTGGAAAAGTGGTACTGTCCCTATTTTTTGACCGTCAAGAAATACGGTTGCACCTTCTGCGAATTGTTTGTCAGTTACTGTTAAATATCCAAAGATTGACTCCAGACTGATTGGAAGATTATAAAATTTTTCTTTTTTCACATCAATTGTTTTTTCAAAAGGAATGTAACCATCAGCCTGAAGTTTAATTTTATGAATACCTTCTGCTACTGGTATAATATTCCCCTCATACAATCTATTAAACTCAACCTCCTCTAAAAAGCTTTTTTGATTCATGCCTGGTTTTACCAGGGCATCCAGCACTAATTTTGTTGAGTCAATCCACATTATTGGTGGAGTTTGAAATTTCATTGTATCATCTGTTCTCAGGTCTAGCTTAAGTCTTGAAAACGTTGGGATTAGTTCAAAGTTATATGTTCTATCTGCATCGACAGGAACAACGATAGTTGTATCTATGTTTTTATAATAACCTTTAACAATTTTTACTTTATACTTTCCGCTAATAAATGGAATAGTTCGGTTTGATGAAAATGTCTGTTCAAGATCAGTAAAAGTTACTGAAGCATTTCCGGGTATGGTATTAATAATTACGTTTCCTTTGACATTATTAGCGGTAATCCGGTATGCATGTAGTTTTTCAGTATCAAAAATATCAATGTATTGAGTCTCAAGGTTGGCGCCCGAAACCGTGAGTTTAAAAGGTGTTTTTTCGTGACAAAGGATATATTTGTTTTCAATTTCATTATGGAACTTAAATAATGAATCGGAAGGAAGCACATTTGTGTCGAATTTAAGATCCTGAATTGAGCTGTTAATTACAATAATCAGGTGTTGAGGGGTACATCTATCAGGAATAATAATGGAAGAAACTTCAATTGGTTCAATGTTCATTGTTTGCATGTTTTGACTATAACTTTGAGTAAAAGCCAATAATCCTGATAGAAACAATACAGGTTTAAATTTGATTTTGAGTTTCATTTTGATTTGATTTTAAGGTTAATTATTTTATTGATGAAGAGGATATTATAAAATTTTTGAATCCAAATTCTTCTTCTTTAGGAGTTTTTGCTGCATCCTGCCAGGTTCTGACCCAAATTATGGGATCTTCATTGTCTTTGAATTGTACAAGCAGAAATAGTAAACCATCATCTTTATAATTTGAGGCATCCCATATTTGTCGGAGTTGGATTCCATAAAAATTTGGATTTTTTCGATGTTTTTCAACTGAAATATTTTTAAAGTCAAGTTTTAAATACTGAATATTTGAAAAGACGTTTTTAAGTTTAGCGAGGTATTCAGCCTTAGTTTGAACCTGGTATTTAATTTGATCTTTTGTCAAACCGCTTTGGTAACTGTCCGATGAAATATTTTCTGTTTTGAGTACTTTACCCGTAATAATCAATGCCTCATCGTGATAAAGTTTTTTTATGTAATCAATGTCCTTTTTAACGTAAGCAGTTCTGAAATTTTCCAGAAACCCAAGAATTATTTCACGTCGGGTGCGGTCTGATACATCTGTAGCATCAAGCACATGTTTATACTGATGTTGTTGAAGTGCAATAATTATATCAGATACTCTTCCATCAGGATGATATTCAATTATCACATCGGTACTATCGGTATCGCCCAAAATTATTGGTATATTTCTTATTTGGTAAACATCTCCTTTTTGAGCAGCAAATTCTGATATTTGCTTTTTAAGGCAGCGGAAATGGCTAATTTCCCAGAGGTTTCTAATACTTTCAATACCTTCAGGGGTTATAAATTTGTTTTCTAACTGAGGTTCATCTAAATTTTTTAAAAATGCTTCATTTAACCTCGTTAATAGTATGGATGAATTTTGTTCCATACTGGTTTTAAGACGATTATCCTGGATTCCGTCGATAATTCTAAGCGAAACTTTGGTCGTCTGCGAAATGCAGGCTAAATAAAATGAAATTAAAAAAATAGTCAGGTAAATTTTAGGTTTCATAGTATTTGGTTTTTAATTCTGCTTTGTTTCAGGTTGTATCTCTCTTGGAATGTATGTCATTAATATTCCATCAATTTCGGCATCTTTTTTAAAGATGGATTTACAATTAGGTGTAATAATCAGCAGGTGGTTATAATTATAAATCTTATGGTTAAAAAATATACTTGCCTTTAAATTCTCCTTGTCATCGTTTTGCCAACCAAAATAGACATTAAATCCTTTGGCAAAATTTGAATTGAAATTGTTAATATTTACCTTAAATTTCTGGTCGGTTCCCCCATACATTTTTTGAACCAGATTGAGTTTTATTGTGGATTGGACGAGGTTTAGAAAAAGATTTCTTATCGATTCCTTATAATAATTTTTATTAAAGACCGGAGTTATAGCATCAGATACCTGGAAGTATTTTAAAGATGATAATTCAGAAGTGGGTGAATATATTTCACCAGGAAGGCAATAAATATTACCGGAAACTAATTTTAATTGCGAAATATTTGGTGAAGTTATATCAAGGTTAATATTTTTTGAATCCTTTACAATTCTAAGAAGATTTTTTTCCAATTCATCTTTTGTTTGGCCTGTTATAACAGAGTAATTATTTGGAATTTTAATTGAAAAAGTATTGCTCTGATTAAGCTCCCATTCTAACATGAAGGCTTCCGAATTAAACCTGATGTTTAGTTTTGATATTTTGCCATTAATGATTTCGGTTAAAACTTTCGGATTATTTTTTGAGTTAATCGCCAATCCATTAAATCTTATCTCAATATCATCTTTTTTTACTTCATTTTCAAGAAAATATGCTTCATTAGTTAATTCTGAAATCAGAAATGATCTTTCAATATAATCCAAAACCTCCCTTATGTCTGCGAAACTTTTATCGTCTTTAAATAAAAATAACCCAATGTGTTCTATTTCTTTGTATTCGTTATATCTCACATTAGTTTCAATTAGTTGACCATTTATATTTATTTTATAAAAACAAACCCTTTTTTTATCCTGCCCGCCTGAAACTAATTGTTCTTTTACCGGTTGTGGTAATAAGGAAAAAACCTCTTTTACTTTGTTTGAAACAAAATTAGTTTGAGCAACCAATCCAAAAGTATTGCAGGACACAAATAATATTTTCAAAACCAATATTTTTAGTGGATTTTTCATGTCTGTTAATTTCTGCCAATAATGATTAATGATTTATACACACCATTTTTATCATAAAGTTTTCCAGCGTATAGTTCCCCGTTAGCCCAATTGCCTTCAACATAATCACCTGCATCTGCCCATTGTTCTTTAAAAGTTTTTTTAGAAATCAGTTCCCGATTATTATATTTGAATTTCCCTTTTCCATGCATTTTTCCATTTAACAACTGGCCGGTATAAACATTCCCATTGGGGAAATCAATCTTGCCCTCTTTCAAACTAACGACTGACGATTTTTTTTCAGGGCTTTTTTCCGATGGTTCTATTTTTATTAAATCTTCCTTAGGACTCATCGTATCAAGCACTGTTACAGTTTTTTCTTCTGGTTTATTGGTTTGAGGTAAACTGTCATTTTGTATTTGAGGTAAACTGTCATTTTGTATCGGAGTTATCTTTTCTTTGTTTGTATTTTGCTTTGTGAATGTAATAACCGTAAAAATTACAATCGCTAAAATACCCAGAAGTCCTGCAAATAATGATTTCCTTAAAATTTGACTATTGAATTTCTTTTTCTTTGTTTTGCTGCCACTTGAAACAATTTGAGTTTCATCTTCTTCAACTGCCATTTTTCCATAAGTTCGCATCTTTGTGTCTGTTGGATTAACTCCTCGTAAAATATCTATGCAACTTTCAACGTCCTTTATTCTTTTATCGGGATCTATTACGATGCATTTTTCTATAATTTGTTTCCACGGAAGTGGAACATTTTCGATTGAATCGGGCAACTTCCCTGAACTGATTTGCTTCATCATTTCCTGTCGGCCCAATTCGCTGGAAGTGCTGTGTGAACCTGAATTAAAAGGTGTTTCCCCTGTTAAAACCTGAAATGCAATTATTCCAAAACTCCATAAGTCAGTGTTTTTTCGAATTGCATTATCTGCTAATTGTTCGGGAGAGGAATAAGTAATTGTTCCGGCTCCAATTAACGAATTACTGAACTGGGTTGATTTTGAAAAGTTTAATTTTTTACTGATTCCAAAGTCGGTGATTTTGGGGATGAAGTTATTATCGCGTTTTACTATCAATACATTTTGAGGTTTTAGATCGCGATGAATTATGCCCTGAGAATGAATAAACCTGATGCCTTCCAATAGACCTAATAACAAGTAATACTTTTGACTAAGTGAAAGGTCATATTTTTTTAATACCTGCAGTAAATTGCCCGCCTCGTAGTATTGGAGTATAGCAAAATCGTGTTCTCCGGAGATAGTTCGAAAAGTATAACATTCCTCGTATCGCGCTATATTTGGGTGAGCAGGCAATTGATTCAGAAGTTCCACTTCGTTTTTTAATCGTATCTCCTGAAAATCAGCTCTTACTTTCGAAATCTTGATGGCAACCCATCTGTCAAGAAAAGTATCATAGGTTTTAAATACCTCTCCAAATCCGCCTTCGCCTAGCCTGTCGGTGGTGGGATCGTATTTATACCTTTTTTTGAAATCTTCCTGATTCATAGTGTTCCTCTTCTTTCTTTTGTTCCGGATTATCCCAGTTCTACCTGAATTTTTGTTTCACCAATAATAAATATGTCCTTATCTTTAAGATATATTTCGTCTTCAAAATTCAAAGGTTTCTCACTGCCTGCGAGGAATGTGCCATTTTTACTCGTTTTATCGCGGAGAATGACTTCGAGAAAATTCTCTTTTTTACGGACCAATATTTCACAATGGCAATTACGGGATATCATTTTGTCAAGCGTAAAAATTGGAATATCGGGAACAGCAAAATTTTCGGCTAAACTCATTCGGCCAATTTTATTGATCCCTTCCCTCAAATCGAAAATCTGTTCTTCTGTTTTATCGTTTTTCAGAACTCTGATTTTTGCTGTACTTTGTTGACTCCTGTTTTGCACAACGATTTGAGTTGGAGGGAAATCGGAGATATCAAGTGTTTTAATGTCTAGGTTTTTGTTAAATTCCGGAACTTGTACTTTCATTGGTTTATTGCAAGCCGGATTCGAACATTTTACGGAAATAACTTTCCCCTGATATGGAATCATGATATCTTTTAAAACAGAAGTAATTTCCTTACAATTCAGACATTTTACCCTTATTATATTCATGTTCAGATTTTTAGCAGTTCAGTTTAATAAATATTTGGCACCTTTATTTTCGGTTTGGCGAAACACATTGGGTTGCCACATTTAACCTGAATAATTTTCCCAAGAAAAGGAACAATTTTTTTTGCATTTATTACAGAAATACTTCCGCATAGAATACATTTGAATCTTAAAAGTTCCATGATAGAATTGTTTGCCTTAAACCATAATTTATTAATATCCATCATTGTGCAGCGGGGTCTGAATGATTATCCATAGTATCATTTTCAGGAGTATTATACGGATCAATCATTGAATGCGGCACCGTTTCACCCCATGGAAACTCTGTGATATCATTAAAACTTGACGGCAAATGGCTCAAAACTTCAGTTTCATGTTCTTCAGGAAGAATCACCCCTATATTTTCTTTTTCTTCGTCTTCTGAAACTTGATTTATAGAAGTGGGAACAAAGTTTTCATTTTTTTCTCCCCATGGATATTCTTCTATAACGCTAAATGTATCAGGGTGGCTTTGTTCGGATTCCTCCTTTATTTCCCCAATTACAGTTTCAGTAGATGTTTGATTATGATTGTTTTCAATGTTTTCAAACGGTTCTCCCCATGGATATTCCTTAATTTCATCAGGGTTGGTGATAATTTTAGTGTTTTCATCCTTCTGAATTTCTTCATGAACTTGAGTAATAACAGGAGATTCTGCGGGTTTGTTTATTGGTTCACCCCAGGGATATTCTTCCTTTTCACTTGGGGCATCGGCGGATTTATCATCATTTGTGTCTTCAACTAAATCGAGTGAAATGACTTCCTGCTCTATAATTATCGATTCTTTTGACGTATTTTCGGTCGAAATTTCCCATGGAAATGATACTATCTCAGTTGAATCAAAGGTTATTGAATCGATTAGAGTGGATTCTTCTTCCGAGATTGTAGTAATTTCTATATCGTCCGGTAGTTCAAAATAACCATTATCTGTAATGTCTGAATCATCATCCAATGTAATAATTTCACCTTGGATTAAATTAACATTTTGATCCGACTCTTCAATATCATTAACCTTATTTGCCTGATTATCCGGAATATGTTGATTTTCATAGTTTTGAATGTTATGAATTTCTATCGATGCCAGGTAATCTTTTTTTTCAGTTTGGCTTAAGTCTTGCCATTCTTCTTTGTAAAAAGTGTTATATATATTTCCTCTCCAAATGAACCATCCCCCTGGGCCAGAATGCTCACGGGCAACTTTAAATGCATCTTTAAAAGAAATGTTCTGTTCTGTGATTTCTGTAACCGGTTTTAATGAAACTATCTCAACAGAGTTACTAAGTTCATTTTTTGCATGAACGTTTGAGTCAGGAGATGTTGTTATATCATTAGAAATTTCTGGCACTATTTCCGGGGTTTTCATTGAATAAAGCGTTATCAGACCAGTCCCTAATCCAGCACCTCCGCCAATGATACCTGTTCTCCTTAACATTTCTTTTTGTTTGTAGGTAAGGTTTTTAAGGATGATTCTGTTCTTAATTCCTTTATTACCGAATTTTGTTTCTTTATTTTCCATTGCATCCAATTTTAAAATTTAAGATGAAATTAGACTGGTCTTTTTAAGTTTCCAAAAAAAGTGTGTAAAACGCTATTTTTAGTTTATGAAAATTAGTTTGCCCACTTTGCTCCACAGTTTTCACATCCCTTTTTTACTGCCCAATGTTGCCATCGTCTGCTAATTAAACTTTTTCCGCATTTCGGACACTTATAGACCATTTCGAGTTCTGCAGTTAAAATATCTATTTGATCTTTTAATTTTGAATCCTTGTGAAGTACCAGAGAAACAAATCCACCAAGTATTCCTGCGCCGGTCATTACAGGATATCGGATTTGAGGGTTTGTGAAAATGAAGAATGCTGCAGCCATTGCACATAAGGTAACAAAAGCCCTGATTATCAATGGAAATACCTGAGATTTATTTTTAATGTCATTGACTTTTTTCTCATAATCTTCATACACTTTCTTTAATTCAAAAAATTCTCTCGTGAAGTCAGTTCGTGATTCATTTACTTTTTTGATTATTTCAGAAAACAGGAAGTTACTGTTTAGCTCATAACTTCCTAATAATATCTTATCATTTGCAGTAATAGATTTTCTTTTAATCCTGATCTGATTTACAAATGTGCCATTATTAGTTTCTAAATCTTCGATTAAAAACTCATTTTCAGATTTATATGATATGAATAAATGTTTTTTTCCAACAACGGAGTTTTCAATCACGATATCATTATTGGGCGATCGTCCTAATGTGAATTCAGTTTTCATCAGTCTTGCGTTTAGTTTGGATTATTTCCTATGATGTAAACATAAGTAATTGTTCTTTTAATCTTTTAATATATATTGGCGACAGTTGAAAGCTGATTGAATTGATATTTAATGCTTTAAAAATGACTTTATTGTCATCAACTTTTATAATATTATCTGTATTTATAATAAAAGATTTACCGAGCCTTATGATTTCAGGGAAAGGTGATAATTTCTGATAAATTACCTTAAGCTTTTTTGACATTAAAATTGACTTTGAATTTCTTAGGTAAACTGTTGTATAGTTTCCATCTCCTTCACAATAACATATATCATCGGCTGTTATTAGGTCAAATCCATTCTGATAGTTGAGTTTTATTTTGAGTTTTGGTGCTTTTCTTTTTTCTTCAATTTTCTGCATCATTAATGCAATTGCCCTTCTTGAAGCAGGTAATGGTAAGAAAAAAACGGCTTGACTTTGCCAGGAGAAATTAGCTACCATATAATCTCTTGAACAAAAAATCAATAATGAATGTGGATAGTTGATTTTGAATTGCCAAATAAATTTTCGTTGTTCCAGGTTTAAATCCTGAATATGTATCAGGATTATGTTTTCTTGTTCAGAATCTATCTTTTTTAATTCATGTATAAAGTTTATCTGTACAACATTTATTTTTCCCGTAAATATTGCATCAATTGATAAGCTTAACATTTCAGCAGTATCAACAGAGAATCCGAGTAAATAGATCTCTTTTTTCACTTTGTTTGGTTTTAAAGGTATAATTACTAATAGTTAGGTTGAATAAAATCCTGTAATTTATATGTTGGAAATTTAATAAAAAGTTTGAGAATTTAAATTAGGCATTACGAAATAAATTGTGAGAATATTTTAATTGTATCTTAATAAATGAACGTTAATAGCAATTTTAACCAGGCAAAAAAATCTAATCTCTATTTAAAATTTTGAGTTTCAATTTATTATTATGTCGTGAAATTGTAAAGAATATTTAAATTAAATAAAATTGCATATTTTTTATTTTTTTGTAGTTCTTTTATTACCCAATTCGCACCCTGTGTTTAAATGGCGTAAAACCTGTAATATAAACACAATCTCCTGCCGGTTTTGGCAGACCGCCGCGAATAGCGGTCCACTCGTGTTCTGCCAGCCCGGGGCCAAATTCAATGGAATCGTTTCCAAAACTGTATTTTGCCAAATTACTGTTTAAAAGAAATGTACCGGGTTCTTCAAGAACTTTAATACCGGTCAGTTTGCCTCCGTTTCTGAAAGCAAATTCAATGGCAAGCGGCACATTTTCAGCCCCCTCCAGTTCGAAATCAAGTTCAAAAATCCCATCATTTTCGGAAACAGTAATTTGGGCCTTTAAACTCTGCCTTTCACTCATTTTCCGCCTTTTTCTGTCTTCATCAAAAGGAATTTCGTAATTGGGTTTCTGATTTTCGGGCAGCGGCTGAAAATAGCCCCAGTGAAACTCCCATTTCAGAATAAATAAATCGCCTGATTTTTCAATGGTTTTTGATTTAAACTGACCCCGCCCAAAAAATGCGGAAGCCAGTCGAACAGAAGCCAAAACTGCGTTTCCCTTGCTCACCGTTAGAAATGTTGGGTTGTTTCCCAGAAGGGTTGCATCAATATTTCCGCGACGGATTCGCACCAGGTTTGAACTGCGAAATTCCCTGACGTAATTGTTGGGAACAGTTCCACCTTCTTTTTTGTGAGTATCGGTTGAAATCCAGGGGTTAATCATGAAATAGGGCAGGTAGGTGAGCAGTTTTTCGGGAACTGTTTTTTCAATCAGGCTAACCATTGCCCAAAACTCAGGGTTCCCTTTTTCGCGGGTTGCAGCCATTTTGTAAGGCAGGTAGTAATGTTCCATAAATCCGGCCTGAAACTGATCCTGTCTTCCAGATGCCCCGGTTTCAACCTCGCCATTGGGATGCGCGTAATACATCATCATTTCCAGGTTTTTATCCACGTATGCCCACAATTCCGGACGGTTATCCAAAATAGCAATGTTCATCAGGCAGCGGTTGGTTAGCGGTGTGTAAATGTAAGTGCTTTTTTCTTCGTACTGCCCGTCTTTGTCCATGTCAACCCCTTCGCGCAGCCATTCGGAGATCCGGTTTCTGTATTTTTCATCGGGAAAAGTGTGGTTAAGCATTGCAAGCGCC
>JBBIVS010000039.1:0-7625 GCA_037439605.1 Draconibacterium sp.
TTCAACCGTAATGCCAAATCCTGATGCGTTTCTTTTAATATGGTAAATCCGTTTTGTTTGTATCGATCGATAAAATAGCGTACCAAACGTTCGTCTAATTTTAAAAAGGCTATAGCATCAACTGTATCAATCAATTCACGAAACCGGTTTTGAAAAGTTTGCATTACAAACTGTTTCCAACCCGGGTATTTACACATCCAGTTATCGAGCATTTCAACCGGCAGCATGATTACCTCGGTTTCTTCTTCTGCAACAGCTTTTACATTGCTGGTAAGGTTTGTCATGCAACAGGTTAACGACATCGCGCAAACTTCATTTTGTTTCAGGTAATAGAGTAAAAGTTCGTTGCCATCGTAGTTATTGCGCGTAACCCTTATTAATCCTTTTAAAACCAGCGGAAAACTCGTAATAAACTGGCTCTCACGAATCAAAACATCGTTGGGTTGAAAAGATTTGAAAACACCGGTTTTTAAAATTTCTTCCTGAAGTTCTTTTTCGAAAAAATGATATTTAGTTTTAAAATCATTCATTTTTCAGGCTATTCCTGTTTAACGCCAGTAATCGGCGCTTCGCCCTGGTATGACGAGCCTGTCCCCTTAAAGTTTTTCCCGTCAACTTTTACATTTACTTTGATAACATCGTTATCGGTCTGAATTTCAATATAAAGATTGTTTTGTTCTTTGATTTCAATCTTCGACATAGGAATATTGTAACCATCAGTTGTAATTACTTCACCTTTCAGTTTTCCTTCATTGTCAGTGAACTTAAAAACTCCGGTCATATCGCCCTGATCGGTTACAACACTGTATTTCCAGTTTCCAATTAACTGTTTTGAATCTAACTGCGCAAAAATGGGAGACGCGATTACCAAAACGAATAAGAGAATGATAAGTTTTTTCATAATGAAAAGTTTAATTTACAATTTTGATTTAATTCGGTTTTAAAAGTAGTCAATAGTAATTTAACTTAAGGGGGTTGTATAAGGAAATAAGGAATTAAAAATGAAAAATCTGTTTTACTCAAACATGTCTTTCATTTTTGCAAAGAATGATTTCTCGGCAGTTGTGGGTCCTTCGGTAAAACCGGGAGAAGTCATCAGTCTTTCCAGGATTCTTCTTTCTTCACTATTCAGTTTTTTTGGAATCCAAACATGAATGCGTACCAGCAAATCACCTTTCCCATAGCCATTTACATCTGGAATTCCCTTGCCTCTAAGTCGCAGTATTTTTTCTGGTTGGGTTCCTGGTTCAATTTTAACCTTTACTTTTCCTTCAGCAGTTGGTATTTCTACTGTGGTTCCCAGAGTAATTTCGGGAAATGAAAGGAAAAGGTTATAAATCAGGTTATTTCCGTCGCGAATCAATTCGGGGTGATCTTCTTCGGCAATTACCACGAGCAAATCGCCGTTTATTCCGCCTCGGCGGCCGGCATTTCCACGCCCCGAAACATTGAGCTGCATACCTTCGCCAACCCCTGCAGGGATTCTGATACTGATTAATTCTTCATCGCGGACAACACCTTCGCCGGCACAATGAACACATTTGTCGGTTATCATTTTGCCATCACCCTGACAGGTTGGACAGGTAGATGTAGTTTGCATTTGTCCGAGAATTGTGTTTGTAATACGTGTTACCTGGCCTGAACCGCGACAAGTGCCGCAATTGGAGTAGGCTGAACCGTTTTTTGCACCTGTGCCGTTGCAATGGTCGCAAGCTACATATTTTTTTACCTTGATTTTCTTTTCAACTCCTTCGATAATTTCTTTTAAATTGAGGCTGACTTTTACACGCAAATCGGAACCGCGGCTCACTCTTCGGCCTCCACTGCCCCGGCCTGAACTTCCGCCAAATCCGCCAAAGCCTCCAAAATGGCCGCCAAAAATATCGCCAAATGACGAAAAGATGTCTTCAATATCGCGAAAACCGCTGCCACCAAAACCTCCGCCCGCAGCGCTGCCCACCCCGGCATGGCCAAACTGGTCGTACCGTTGTTTTTTCTCAGGATTGCTTAAAACTTCATAAGCTTCGGCAGCTTCCTTGAATTTTTCTTCTGCTTCCGCATTTCCCGGATTTTTATCAGGATGGTACTGCAGCGCTTTTTTGCGGTACGCTTTCTTTATTTCTTCGGCCGAGGCATTTTTGCCAACCTCCAAAACATCGTAATAATCTCTTTTCGCCATTTTTTCTGAATAATCTGTTATTCTCCGATTACAACTTTGGCAAACCGGATTACCTTGTCATTAAGAAAATAGCCTTTCTGCAAAACATCAACCACTTTGCCTTTCAAAGTTTCATCAGGAGCCGGTATTTTGGTAATTGCTTCGTGCAAATCAACGTTGAAATACTGATTGATTGCGTCTATTTCCTTAATGTTATTTTGTTTAAGAAATTCACTGAACTTGCTGTAAATAAGTTGGGTGCCTTTTTTGCCGGCATCATCTTCGGCAACATCTTTCAAAGAAATGAGCGCCCTTTCAAAATCGTCAACAACCGGCAAAATATTTATCAAAACCGATTCACCGCCCGATTTAATCAAATCTGCTTTTTCCTTCATTGTGCGTTTACGGAAATTATCGAATTCTGCCTGTAAACGCAAATGTTTGTCGGTTATCTCGGCCAGTTTTTCGCTAAGTTCCTGCAAAAGAATTTCGTTTTTGTCTTTTTTATGTTTTGTTTTTTTATATTCATGTTCCTCTGCCTGTGGTACATTTATCTCTTCCACAGGCTCTGTTTCAGGCTGAATGTTTTGAATTTCTTCTGCAACGGTTTCCTTGATTTCTTCGGTCATATTTTCTTTTTTCTTTTTATTCATTTTAAACATAGATTGATAAGTAGTTAATTGAGCTTGAAATAATCAACCGTGATAGAACAAAAATTTTGCCATGCCTTTAAAAACGACAAATTGACACCCATTTTGTTATAATGAATGTCAATTTGAATTATTTCGAATAAATACAAAGGTTTATACCTGCCAATCAGGTTTATTTCAAGTATTTCTGAAGTTCAGCTTCGAGGGCTGGCCCCTTTAAATTACGACCAATGATTACACCGTTTTCATCGAGTAAAAAGTTGCTTGGAATACTTCGAACACCATAAATTGCTGCATGTTTCGAATTCCAGTATTGTAAATCACTGATGTGATATGGCCAGCTCAGTTTGTCGGTTTCAATGGCTTTTTTCCAGTCGGCTTCAGTTCTGTCGAGCGATACGCCAAATACGGTAAATCCTTTGCCGTTTGTAAATTTTTTGTCTTTAAATTTGTTGTATGCTGCTACAACATTTGGATTTTCGCGGCGGCACGGCCCGCACCAGGCAGCCCAAAAATCCAGTAACACCAATTTACCATTTGTGTCGGAAAGTTTATAGGTTTCACCTGATGGCGATTTTCCGGTTAATTCGGGAGCTTTGTTTCCAATACCAATGCCAATGGTTTGAGCAGAAGCAATCCCGGTTACGAATACTATAACAGATAAGGCTAATACAATTTTCTTCATTTTTATTTCAGTTTTTTAATCGTTGAAAATAACATTTAATATTGAATAAAAGTTTAGTACGGAACCACAGTTAGTTGTTGCCTCTTGAAATTTTGGCCCCAAGCTGGTTTAACCTTTCGTCGATACTTTCGTAACCGCGATCGATTTGTTCAATATTTTCAATCACACTTTTTCCTTTGGCCGACATGGCAGCAATCAACAATGCAATGCCGGCGCGTATATCAGGCGAGCTCATTTTTGTTCCCCGCAAGCAATGCGTTCTGTTCAGACCGATTACAGTTGCCCGGTGGGGGTCGCACAGAATTATCTGGGCGCCCATATCAATCAGTTTATCTACAAAAAACAGTCGGCTTTCGAACATTTTCTGGTGAATGAGCACACTTCCCTTTGCCTGTGTGGCAACCACAAGAAAAACACTTAACAGGTCGGGCGTTAATCCCGGCCAGGGTGCATCCGAAATGGTCATTATCGAACCATCGATGTATGATTCTATTTCGTAATGCCGGTTGCCTTTAATTATCAGGTTGTCGCCGTTTTGTTCCATTTTTATTCCCAGTTGGCGGAACGAAGCCGGAATAATTCCAAGATGTTCAACCCCGGAATTGGTAATGGTAATGTCAGAATCGGTCATGGCCGCCAGTCCGATAAAACTGCCTACTTCAATCATATCGGGCAAAATTCTGTGGGTACATCCTGTCAAAGAAGTTACTCCTTCGATGGTAAGTAAATTTGAACCAATCCCCGATATTTTTGCGCCCATCGAAACAAGCATTTTGCTCAATTGCTGCAGGTAAGGTTCACAGGCAGCGTTGTAGATGGTAGTTGTTCCTTCGGCCAGAACGGAAGCCATTAAAATATTGGCGGTTCCGGTAACAGAGGCTTCATCCAAAAGCATGTATGCCCCTTTTAATTTCGATGCCGTTACCGAATACCATTGTTTGGCTGTATCGAAATTAAACGAAGCTCCTAATTTTTGTAACCCGATAAAATGGGTATCAACCCGGCGGCGGCCAATTTTATCGCCGCCCGGCTGTGGGATAAATCCTTGTCCGAAACGCGCCAGCAACGGTCCGATTATCATTATTGATCCCCGCAAACTGGCTGCTTTTTTGGCGTATTCAGGGCTTTTCAGAAAATCGGTATTTACTTTGGAAGCATTGAAACGGAAAGTTCCTTTTTCAATCCTTTCAACTTCAACACCCATATTCCCTAAAATTTCGATGAGTTTGAGCACATCGCTTATTTCGGGAACATTTTCAACGCGAACATCCTGATTGGTTAAAAGCGTGGCACATAAAACCTGAAGTGCCTCGTTTTTTGCTCCCTGTGGTTCAAGTTCGCCTTTTAAGGAATAACCACCTTCGATTGTGAATGTTGACATGAGAACTGGGTTTCCGGGTTATTTCTTTTTAAATTTTTTCTTTTTCTGTTGTTTTGGTACAACCGAAGCTGCCTTTACATCGGCAAGTTGTATGATTTCTTTACTGATGTTCAGTTTTCCTCTTGATAATTCCTTTAAATCGAGAAATATTTTTTCATCGTCAACAGCGTCTTTGTTCCAGGAGATGTACGATTTTTTCATGTGGTTTGCCAGTAATTCAATCAGAATTTCTTTTTCCTCACCTTCCACTTCAGCCGTTTTTTTAATTAACGACTCCATGATGAATCCATAATGTTTATAGCGTATTTTGGTGTGCGGATATGGCACCCTGTTGGGTTTTTCGATAAGAATATCGGGTGTTGGAGGATCATACGGATAGTCGATATCCAGTTTAAAATCGGACATGATTGCAAGGTGATCCCATAGTTTGTGTTTAAACTCAGGAACATCGCGCAAATACGGGTAAATATTTCCCATAACATCTATTACAGTTTGTGCCGATCGGTTCCGCTTGTCCCTGTCTTCAATCGTGAAAAGGTAATTCACCATGTTTTGTATATTTCTTCCGTATTCCGGCAGCGGAAGTTTTTTTCTTTGAGTATTGTAGTCCATTTCCATTTTTTTTCAATTTTGATAACTTTATAAAACTGTTTTTGTATCCGGGTTTTTTTTCAGATTCTGTTGCAAAACTAATTATTTCCGCGCAATTCACAATTTTTTGCCATTTTGCTTGAATTACCCTTTGATTTTTAGTTTTGCAAATTTCAGCAACAATTGCTTTTGCCCGAAACTGTGAAAGAAAATAGTTGCCTTGATATTTGGCATTTCACCTTCAATTTTAAGCACTTTTCCTTCTCCGAAACGTTGGTGTTCAACAGTCATCCCCGATTGTATTTTCAGCGGGTCATCGGCAGCGAATTCCGAATTCCCTTCAGTTTCCTTTAACGAAGCCAGCTTTTTACCAAAAATGTTTTGCTGATGAACTGATTTGAAAATTGGAGTTGTTGATTGTTTTGTAAACTGTGGCCGTGAGTTTTCGGCACCAAAAAATTCAGTTTTTCTGCCTGAATTGTAACCTGAGTTGCCCGGTTGATCGAGATATTGTTCATCCAATTCCTGCAAAAACCTGCTTGGGCTGCAAAAGTCGAGACTTCCCCAACGGTAGCGCTGGTTGGCATACGAAAAATAAGCATTTTCCTTAGCCCGGGTCAGCGCTACATAAAACAGCCTGCGCTCTTCCTCAAGGTCTTCGCTGGTTTGTTTCTCGCCCTGCCTTTGCGAAGGGAAAAGATTTTCCTCGAGCCCAACCACGAAAACATTTTTAAATTCCAACCCTTTTGCAGAATGCACCGTCATTAAAGTTACCTTATCCCGGTCCTCATCTTTCTCATTGTCCTGGTCGGTTAAAAGCGCCACATCCTCCAGAAAGTTTCCCAGTTTTGCCGGTTCGCCTGTTTCCATGGTACTCAGACTAAATTCCTGGATACCGTTCAGCAATTCCTGTATGTTTTCATAACGGCTAACTCCCTCGGGTGATTTGTCGTTGTAAAGTTCGACAAGTATTCCTGAATTTTCTGCAATTATTTTAGCCGCATTAAAAGCATCGTTTTCTTCAGCTATAACCTGGAAATTTTGAATGAGGCAGGCAAAATGCTGCACTTTTGCAATTGTTCCCTTATTGAGTGAGGCAATATTATTTGAAGAAATATTTTCGATTATTTTCCAAATCGATGTTTCACCGGTTACTGCCGCCTCTTCCAGTTTTTCAATGGTAGTTGCACCAATTCCCCGGGCTGGGAAATTGATAATTCGTTTCAATGCTTCATTATCGGCAGTATTGATGGTAAGCCTGAAATAGGCCAGCAAATCTTTTATTTCCTTACGCTGGTAAAAACTCAAACCGCCATATATTTTATATGGAATATTTCTTTTCCGAAGGGCTTCTTCAAAAATCCTTGACTGCGCATTGGTACGGTACAATATGGCATAATCGGAGTTTTTGTAATGGTCGCGCAACTGGGTTTCGGCAATTTCCTGAACTACCATAAAACCCTCCTCGTTGTCAGTTAGCGCCGAAAAAACTTTAATGGGTTTTCCAAATTCCTTTTCTGAAAAAACAGTTTTCGGAATTTGCCTTTTGTTTTTTGCAATAATACTGTTTGCCGCGTTTACTATGGTTTGAGTTGAACGGTAGTTTTGTTCGAGTTTAAAAATTTTATGGTCGGGGTAGTCGGTTTTAAAATTCAGGATATTTTCGATTCGGGCGCCGCGAAACGAGTAAATACTTTGTGCATCGTCGCCCACTACACAGATATTATTGTTTTTCGATGCCAGTTTTTTAACAATCAGGTACTGTGCGTAATTGGTGTCCTGATACTCATCAACCAAAACAAAATCGAACCTGTCGAGGTATTTTTGCAGAACTTCGGGATGGTCGCGGAAAAGCATGTTTGTTTTCAGTAACAAATCATCAAAATCCATGGCGCCCGAAAGAAAAGATCGTTTTACGTACTCCCTGTAGATTTCGGCAATTTGTGGCATCCCCATATTTTTGTCAATAAGCCTTATTTCGGCATTGTTGGCATAAACGCCCGGTGTAATAAGGTTATTTTTAGCCATCGAAATCCGTGCGGCAACTGTGCCGGGTTTATAGGTTTTATCGTCGAGACCCAAACTTTTAATAATTGTTTTTATGAGGCTTTTACTGTCGGCGCTGTCGTAAATGGTAAAGTTCGATTGATAACCCAAAAC
>JBBIVS010000039.1:7697-13432 GCA_037439605.1 Draconibacterium sp.
CGCCAACCACTGCCGAAATACGGTCTTTCATTTCGCGGGCTGCCTTGTTTGTAAATGTCAGCGCCAGAATGGTTGACGGCCGCACACCCTGTTTCAGCAAATGTGCAATGCGGTAAGTTAATACCCGCGTTTTTCCCGAACCGGCGCCGGCAATAATCAAAGCCGGCCCTTCGGTCCGCACAACAGCTTCGTGCTGGGCTTTATTGAGTTCTTTTAAATAATCAAGCACTATTAAACAGGTTTTTCAATTTGAAAATGCAAAAGTAAAAGATGTTCAATGGTTTCATTTATTTTGTAATCCCGTTTTATTAACAATATGTGAGCACCCTGATTTTACAGGGCAAAACCAATTTTTGTTTTGGCACAAACAATTAAATAAAAATTATACGTTAATATTGTAGCTCAAATGGTTGTTTTTATGAATAGCAAAACCTTTCTGTTTTATCTTTTTTTAGTTGTAATGGCCTTTATGCCGAGGTTTTCAGACGCACAGATTTCTGCTCCGGGTTCTGCCGGCTCAGATAAAACCAATTACCCGGTATTTAATGAAACCGACAGCATTTATGTTTTTTGTGCGCAAGCCGAAGGGGCTTCAATTGCAGTATTGCGGGCTAACACAACTTTAACCGGCACAAAAACTTTTAACTGGGACAAATATAATCCTGCTTCGGCAGCATTTGAGTTTTATTTTTCGGAGAGTACAGGCGAACAAAAATCAGAAATTTCGGGTTTGGCCGATGGATGTTACCGTGTAACCATTACTCAGGGAGGAAATACTTTTGTGCAAAGAGCCTGGGTATTTAACGACTGGTTTACTACTTCGGCTGCAATAACAGAATCGAACTGCAATTCGTTTAAATTGCAGGGCAGTTACACCACTGCCACATTAACCTATTATGACCTGGCAAACAATTCGCAGTTGACAGTAAATAAAGATGTTAAAGTGCTCTGGAAGAAAGGGAATGAAAATGTTGCCACGGTTTTAAACCCGCAGGTTTTTAATCCACCGGCAACCAATACCGATTACACTTTCAGGGTTTACGATAAATTCTCATGCGGGGCAACCTCGTTGGTTACTTACACTTCAATTGTTACCAAAGCAAATTTTACCGTTGATAAGCAAAATGGTGAAGCGCCACTGATTGTAACATTCACCAATACCTCTGAAAATGGAACGCCCGGCAGATACGAATGGTTTTTCTTTCGCGATTTGGACGATATCAAAGAAGATTCAAAAGGCTCGACTGCTCCTGTTGACAGTATTGAGGTGGTTGCCTATGACAACAGCCCTGTATATATCTACGAATATTCGGGTACTTACAAGGTAAAACTTGTTTCCAAAAAAATTACAGGTCAAACCGTGTGCCTTGATACTTTTTATTTACCCGGTTATATTATTGTTGACTCTTCGTTTGTGGCGGTCCCTAACGTTTTTACGCCGAACGGTGATGGAACCAATGATGAATTTGTAGTGAAATTCTGGTCGATGCAAAGCATTGAAATCGACATATACAACCGTTGGGGGAAAAAGGTGCATCGCTGGGAAAGCGGCGATGTGCGCGGTTTCGAAAATACATGGTCGAAAACGGTTTGGGATGGCCGTTTAATTGGTGGACGTTACGCAAGCCCCGGAGTGTACTACTACAACGTGGTTGGAATAGGGCGCGATGGAGAGCGACGTCGGGCTCATGGCTTTTTTCACCTTTTCAGGGATAAAGACTGATTTATTTGTTGATTTTGAATTACAAATAGCTGTTTGAAAGAAATAAAAAAGCCCGGTTTATACAAACCAGGGCCTTTTGATTAGATATTAGAAAATGGATTAGAAAATTTCTATTCATCTTCTGCTTCTTCAGCGTAAGCTTTCAACAGTTCATCCTGTACATCGGCAGGTACTTTTTCATATTCCGAGAACTCCATGGTAAATAATCCGCGACCACCAGTGATCGAACTTAACGATGTGGAATATTTATACATTTCTTTCAACGGAACTTTCGCCGTAATTTTTTCAAGTCCTTTTTCCGAACCCATTCCCATAATCATGGCGCGGCGTCCCTGAAGGTCGCTCATTGCATCGCCCATGCGGTCTGATGGAACCCAAACGTTCAGGTTGTAAATAGGTTCAAGAATTTTGGCGCCTGCATTTTTAAATGCTTTGCTAAATGCATTTCTCCCGGCCAGGCGGAAAGAGATTTCGTTTGAATCGACAGGGTGCATTTTTCCATCGTAAACATAAACCCTTATATCGCGGGCGTAAGAGCCTGTTAGCGGGCCTTCCTCCATTTTTTCCATGATACCTTTCAAAATGGCTGGCATAAAACGCGCGTCAATCGAACCCCCTACAATACAGTTGCAGTATATTAATTTACCTCCCCACGACAGCGTGTGTTCCTGTACATCCCGAACTGACAGTTTTTGTTCCTTATCACCAAATTTGAACATGGTTTTAGGAGTCGAACCTTCTTCGAAAGGTTCAATAATCAGGTGAACCTCGCCAAACTGGCCGGCGCCACCCGATTGCTTTTTGTGACGGTAATCGGCCTGTGCCGATTTTGTAATGGTTTCGCGGTAAGGAATTTTTGGAGATAAAGTATCAACCTCGATTTTATATACATTATCGAAATACCATTTCAGCACATTCAGGTGATATTCTCCCTGTCCCTGAACCAGCAACTGTTTCAGTTCTTTTGAATATTCAATCACAAATGTTGGGTCTTCGTACCTGATTTTATTCAGTACTTCTCCCACTTTTTCGTCATCCGATTCATTTTTTGCCTTCATGGCAACTGTAATTCGGGGCAATGGGAACTGAACAGGCTGAAATTTGGTATCGCCATCTTTTAATGCAAGGGTTTGGTTGTATTTTGTGTCTTTTAATTTAACGGTACAACCAATGTCGCCGGCAACCAGTTCTTCCACTTTTTCACGGTTTTTACCGGCCGAAACAAATATTTGAGAAAGCCTTTCCTTGTTTCCGGTTGTGGTGTTAATTAAGTCGAGCCCTTCAGTAATTTTGCCCGACATTACTTTAAAATAGGTTATTTCGCCAACATGAGATTCAACCGAAGTTCTGAAAACGAACAAACACGGTTTCCCCGATTCTTCCATTTTAACAGGCTGGCCGCTTATTACCGGAATCATTTGTTTTTCGGTTGGAGCCGGGGCTACGTTGCTAAGGAATTCAAGCAACCTGCCAACACCGATATTTTTCTTTGCGCCGGTACAAAAAACCGGAATCAAACTTCGGTCTATCATTCCCAGTTTAATGCCTTTTCGCATGTCGTCTTCGCTCAAAGTGCCCTGTTCGAAATACATTTCCATCAACGATTCTTCGTTTTCGGCAGCCATTTCAATTAACTGATTGTGCAATTCTTCGGCTTTGTCTTTTTCAGATGCAGGTATATCAAGTACTTCAGGTTTTCCGCCGTCTTTGCCGTATTTGTACATTTTCATTTTCAGTACGTCAACAATCGAAGAAAAACCGGGGCCTGCGTCAACCGGATATTGAACCACAGTTACTTTATTTCCGAACGAATTTTTACATTGTTCAAGCGCCGACTCAAAATTGGAGTTGTCGTGGTCTAGCTGGTTAAAAACAAGTACCATTGGCGTTCCGGCATTATCGGCATGACGGGCAGCGCTCTCGGTTCCGGCTTCAACTCCATTGGTTGTATTAATGGTCATTAACGCAAGTTCGGTTACATACAACGAAGAAACCACACCTCCACACAAATCATCCATTCCCGGGGCATCGATGATATTGATTTTCTTCCCGTTGTACTCGGTGTACAATAGTGAAGGATAAACCGAATTGCCATAAACCTGTTCAATTTGGGTGAAATCAGAAACTGTATTTTTGGCAGTTACTTCACCCCTGCGATTAATTACTCCACCCTCGAAAAGCATAGCTTCCGCCAGGGTGGTTTTCCCACTGCCGGCATTCCCAATGATGGTAATGTTGCGAACCTGATCTGTTTTATAAACTTTCATTTTTTATTGGTTTTTTACTTATTTTTTTAATCACCTGTAAACAATATTTTTTTTGAAAAGGCCACCAAAAATAGTAATAATTTGTTAACATCCAAGTTCAACTAAAATAACTTAATATGTTAAGTAAATCATTGGTTTTTAGCCTGATTCTTAATTATTATATAACAATTTGGTCAGAATAAAAATTTACTGATGATTTTTGTAAACCGGTTTTAACGAGCTATTTTTTTGTGAATCGCAGAACATTTCGGGCATTTATTTGCTTATAAAGATTGATTAAAAATAAAGCACTTTATGACATCTACATCAAATCCGCTTAACGATAAACAGCGGAACGCACTGAATGAACTTTTAAATCAGATTACCACCGAACAACTTTTTTGGCTGCATGGTTTTTTCGAAGGCCATTTGTCGGGAATTTCAGGCGCTGTGGTTTCAGCACCTGCTGTTATTTCTACGCCTGAAACAATAGCAAACCTTACTATTCTCTATGGTTCAGAAACAGGCCATTCGCAGGAATTAGCCGAAAAACTTGCATCAAAGGCAACCAATAAAAGCATTGCTGCAAAGGTGTTCAATTTGTACGATTACGACTTTCAAAAAATAAAAAACGAAGAAAACCTTGCTGTCATAGTAAGTACCCACGGAGAAGGAGATCCACCCGACATGGCAGTCGATTTTTATAAATTTATAACCGGAAAACAAGCTCCCCAACTCGATAAACTCAACTTTTCGGTTTTGGCTTTGGGCGATAAATCGTATAAAAACTTCTGTAAGTCAGGGCAAGATATCGATGAGGCCATCAAGGCGCAAGGCGCATTCCGGATTACGCCAATGGTAAAATGTGACGTTGATTACGAAATGAGCGCAGAAATATGGATGAATAATTTTCTTGTTAACATTGCACCATCTGAAAATTCAGAAAAAGCAGGGGCAATAACTGATGATGCGGTTGTGGAATATTCAAAGAAAAATCCGTTTATGGCAACCGTTCTTGAAAAATCGAAGATTACTGGCGAAGAGTCTGACAAGGAAGTTTATCATCTCGAACTTTGTATAAAAGATTCAGGATTAATTTACGAACCGGGCGATTCGGTGGGTATTTATGCCAAAAACCCTGAATCGCTGGTAGAACAAATTCTTAAGAGAACCGGTTTTGATCCGGAATATAAAGTAAGCCTTGAAGCCGGTGAAATAAGCATTAAAGATGCATTGACACATCATCTCGAAATTACTGTTTTAACGTTTGATACCATTGAAAAATATTTTGAGATAACAGAAAATCAGGAACTTGAAAAATTAATTGATGACGATCAATTAGTTGAAGATTATCTTTACGGACATGATTTGCTAGATTTACTCGATGATTTTCCTTTCAATTGGAACCCTAACAAACTGGTAAAGATTTTAAGGCAGCTTCCCCCAAGATTGTATTCAATTGCTTCGAGCCAGGATAAAGTAGGCGATGAAATTCATGTAACGGTATCAGTTGTAAGGTACGAGCGTAAAAACCGTTTGCGCAACGGCGCATGTTCATCGCATCTGGCTGATAATATTGAAATTGACGATCGGATTCCTGTTTATATCGAAAAAAATCCGTCGTTTAAACTTCCAACAAATGGTTCGAAAATAATAATGGTTGGCGCTGGAACCGGAATAGCGCCGTACCGGGCATTTTTACAGCAGCGCGAAAATGAAAACAAAACCGGAAATACATGGTTGTTTTTTGGCGACCGCCGTTACGA